>JAZNLN010000064.1:0-38400 GCA_045579125.1 Ruminiclostridium sp. | reverse complement strand
GCATTGCTTTTTATAGTCTTTTGATAAAGATGATGGATATAATATTTTCAAAGCACAAATAATTAAGGTGTAAAGCCTTAATAATTCAATAAAAGACTTTACACCTTTTTTAATGTTTAGTTGTTAAATGTTTATGTTATTTATTTTTAAGTTGTTCTTCAGTTAGTCGATTTTCTTTAATGAATTTAATAATTTCAATGATTTTTTCGGCTGTCATGCCTTCACTTTCAAGCTTAATAATTAAATTATACATTTCACGACTTGACATATTTTCGTTTACCTCCATATTTTCACCGCCTTTCATATAGATATTATCTATATTATAGCACGGTTTAATGTTGATGTAAAGTTCTTTATTCAATTTTCAAGGAGCAGCAAGGGATTTGAAATACCGTTTTTTTCTTGATATTACAACGCTGTAAATTTATTGCTTTATTTGCAAAAAAAGCAGTACCGCATAAGCGATACTGCTCTTTTTATAGGACTTTTATCAATACATGCCGCCCATACCGCCCATGCCGCCTGCGGGCATTGCGGGAGCGCTTTCTTCCTTGATGTCAGCAACAAGGCTTTCTGTTGTAAGCACCATTGCTGCAACGGACGCAGCGTTCTGGATAGCGGAACGTGTTACCTTTGCGGGGTCAACGATACCTGCGTCGAACATGTCAACGTACTTTTCGTTATATGCGTCAAAGCCGTAGCTCTTCTTCTTTTCACGTCTGATAGTATCGATGATAACAGAGCCCTCAAGACCTGCGTTGAGCGCAATCTGACGTACGGGTTCTTCAAGCGCACGGAGAATAATCTTTGCGCCCGTCTTTTCGTCGCCGTCAAGAGTGTTGATAAGCTTTTCAACAGAGTCCATAGCGTTGATTAAAGCTGTGCCGCCGCCTGCAACGATACCCTCTTCAACTGCCGCCTTTGTAGCAGCAAGAGCGTCCTCAATACGGAGCTTCTTTTCCTTCATTTCAACTTCTGTTGCAGCGCCGACCTTGATAACAGCAACACCGCCCGAAAGCTTTGCAAGTCTTTCCTGAAGCTTTTCCTTGTCGAATTCGCTTGTTGTTGTTTCGATAGCAGCCTTAATCTGACCGATTCTGTCCTTGATAGCGGAGGACTTGCCTGCGCCGTCAACGATGATTGTGTTTTCCTTGGAAACCTTAATCTGCTTTGCACGGCCGAGCTGGTCAACCGTTGTATCCTTGAGTTCAAGTCCAAGCTCGCTTGTGATTACCTGACCGCCTGTAAGGATAGCAATATCCTGGAGCATTTCCTTGCGTCTGTCGCCGAAGCCGGGAGCCTTTACCGCAACGCAGGTAAATGTGCCACGAAGCTTGTTGAGTACGAGTGTTGTAAGAGCCTCGCCCTCAACGTCCTCTGCGATGATGAGAAGCTTTTTGCCTGCCTGAACAATCTGTTCAAGGAGAGGGAGAAGTTCCTGAATGTTGGAAACCTTCTTGTCTGTGATAAGAATGAATGCGTCGTCAAGTTCAGCAATCATCTTGTCGCCGTCTGTTGCCATGTAGGGGGAGATGTAGCCTCTGTCGAACTGCATACCCTCAACAACCTCGCTGTATGTTTCGGCAGTCTTACTTTCTTCGATTGTAATAACGCCGTCAGCGGTTACCTTTGCCATTGCCTCTGCGATAAGCTTGCCTACGTTTTCATCGCCCGAAGAAACAGTAGCAACTCTTGCGATATCGTCGCTGTTCTTTACCTTCTTGGAGTTCTTCTTAATCTGCTCAACTGTTGCGTCAACAGCGGATGCGATACCACGCTTAACAACCATGGGGTTTGCGCCTGCTGCAATGTTCTTCATGCCCTCACGAACCATAGCCTGTGCAAGAAGAGTAGCAGTTGTTGTGCCGTCGCCTGCTGCGTCGTTTGTCTTTGTGGATACTTCCTTTACGAGCTGTGCGCCCATATTTTCAAATGCGTCCTCAAGCTCGATTTCCTTTGCGATTGTAACGCCGTCGTTTGTAATCAGCGGAGCGCCGAATTTCTTGTCAAGAACAACGTTTCTGCCCTTGGGGCCGAGTGTGATTTTTACTGTATCCGCAAGCTGGTCAATACCCGACTGAAGAGCCTTGCGTGCTTCTTCGCCGTAAACGATTTTCTTTGCCATAGTTTTTCTCCTTTTCTTATTCTACAACTGCGAGAATGTCGCCCTGTCTTACGATTGTGTATTCTACACCGTCAACCTTGACCTCTGTTCCCGAGTACTTGCTCAGGAGAACCTTGCTGCCTACCTTAACGGTCATCTTTACTTCGTTTCCGTCAACGATTCCGCCGGGGCCTACCGCTACAATTTCAGCTACCTCGGGCTTTTCCTGTGCTGCGCTGGTAAGGATGATTCCGCTCTTTGTTGTTTCTTCGGCTTCTACCATCTTTACTACAACTCTGTCTGCTAATGGCTTGATTTTCATAAGTGCCTCCTTGTATTTTTGCTATATTGAGTTCTGTATAACATTCCTGCTTAAAGAACTGTCGTTTAGCACTCTGTCACTTTGAGTGCTAACCGCTAATATTTATTGTAATCATTTATAGCAAAAAATCAAGCATTTTTTGTAAAATAATTTATTTTTGGTAATTTAATACAAAAAACTCATAAAAAAACAGTCGTATATATACAAAATTTTTCCGTAATCATTTAATTTTCATATAATGAAACATTTGCTGACATAAAGCTTACACAAACCGCATATATAATATAGTTATCAAGCGGATTGGTTTTCTGCGGAAGCATCTGCGGCGGACCGACCGCACCAAACAGCTACGGACATGCTTGTCCTTCATATATCTGAACGGCGCCTGCACGGCGCTGTTTTTTTCATATCTTTTCAGCAGTCGGGCGGTCCCGACGGAGAACTCGGTGCGTCGCTCCGCTATCTGTCGCAGAGATTTTCAATGCCCGATAACAGAGGTATCGGTCTTCTTACGGATATCGGCACCGAGGAACTCAGCCACCTTGAAATGGTCGGCAGTATAGTATCCCAGCTCACAAAGGGCGAGGGTGCGAAATCTTTTGACCGCTACGGCGTGGGCGATTACTACGTTGACCATGCCAATGCTGTTTACCCGCAGTCAGCGGCTGGTGCTCCCTGGTCTGCGGCGACTATACAGAGCAAGGCCGACCCGATTGCAGACCTGATGGAGGACCTTGCCGCCGAACAGAAAGCCAGAGCAACCTACGACAACATTCTCCGTCTTTCCGACGACCCTGATGTAAACAACGTCATCAAGTTCCTCCGTGAACGTGAGATTGTCCATTTCCAGCGTTTCGGCGAACTGCTCAATTACTACCAGGAAAAAAACAAATAAACACCCGAAAGCCGACTGTGAAAACAGTCTGCTTTTGTAAAAAGAAATGTTGAAAAATGTTTTGATTTGGTGTATAATTAAAAAAAAGATTTTCGGAGAGAATAAAATGAGCGGACAGAATATTGACGAAAAAAGAATAGAGCTTGCCGTACAGAACTTTCTCAACTCGCTGTTCGACGGCGACGAAATAGAGCCGTATGACATACAGCGCCTTATCGACGAGGTGCGGGAAAGTATGGACATCGACGCCGTGTATATTTTCGAAGGCTTATCCACAAACAGCGGTTTCGAAATTACATACGACAGTTGCAACGATACATCAAAATCCATAAAGGGCATGGTGCGCCACCAGAGCGTTGCAGACTACCGCACTGCCAGAATGAGATACGACGACGAATCTATAACCGTATACCGAACAGACGAAAAATTCGGTGACGGCGTTGTTATGAGCTACGGAATGTTCCATAACACCGATTACGACGGCTCGTTGTCGTTTGTAAAATTCAGAGGCAAGGATGTAAAATGGACGGCAGAGGAACGATACTATGTGAAGAAACTCGGCAGACTTCTGCATAGGGAGGTCCTGCTCTCAAGGTCGGAAAAAATCGAAAAGGAAAGACTAAAGCAACAGAAGGAGCTTGAAAAAGCGCTGGACGAGGCAAAGAATGCCAATAACACAAAGAGTCAGTTTCTGCTGAACATGTCGCACGACATCCGTACCCCCATGGGCGCAATAATGGGCTTTGCGGATATTATCCTGAATAATCTTGACGACACAGGAAAGGTTGAAAGCTCCGCAAAAAAGATAAAGCTTGCGGGCGATGTTCTGCTCAAGCTTATCAACGACGTGCTTGACTATGCGAGAATGGAAAAAGGGAAGGTTGAACTTGAGTCCGAAGTGACTCACATTTCGGTGTTCGAGAAAACTATTCGCCTTATGTTCGAGTCAAGCATGAAGGACGCAGGCATTGATTTTACGATAGAAAGCCATGCAGAAAATCTGTTCGTCATCTGCGACGCCATGCGCTGCAAGCAGATATGCATAAACGTCATAAGCAATGCGCAGAAGTTCACCCCGAAAGGCGGAAAGGTAAAATGCAGCCTTATGCAGACAAGCAAGCCTACGAGAGGGTATGCACAATACACGCTCTGCGTTGAGGATACGGGAATAGGAATAAGCGAAGAATTCCAGAAACATATGTTCGGGGAATTTGAGAGAGAAAATAATTCTACCGCAAGCAAAACTCAGGGAACGGGAATAGGTCTTGCGATAGTCAGCCGCCTTGTAAATATGATGAACGGAGAAATAAATGTCGAAAGCAAGGTCGGAGAAGGCACGAAAATTACGATATCGATAATGATGAAGCTCGCCGACGAGGAAAGCCTGCGCTCTGTCGAAACAAGCCGGGCGGAAAGATTTGACTTTTCGGGCAGACGTGTTCTTATTGTCGAGGATAACGAGCTTAACTGCGAAATTGCCGAGGAAATACTGAAAACATACGGATTTGAAACTGATACGGCAGACGACGGCAGCACTGCTCTGGATAAAATCTCATCCTCCGCACCGGGTTATTACGACGCTGTTCTTATGGATGTGCAGATGCCCCGAATGGACGGATATACGGCTACACGCCGCATACGAGAGCTCGAAAATCCCGCTCTTGCGGCTATACCCATTGTTGCGATTACCGCAAACGCCTTTGACGAGGACAGGCAAAAGGCTATTGAAGCGGGAATGAACGGACATGTTGCAAAGCCTATCAACACGGCGGAAATGCTGCTCACGCTGAAGACGGTAATGCCAAAAGACATCGGCTCGGACTGACATATTTAACAAAAACCTTTACAGCACATGTGTACTGTAAAGGTTTTTTGCAGCAGTACGGGCAATACTTGCAGTTACTGCCGACGAAAAGGAAAACGCAACTGCGCATACAGCAATAAAAACTTGAATATAAAATAAAAAATCAGCCCTTAGCGTGTCCGTCATATAGAAGCTTTTAGCCCCGCCGTTTTGCAGCTGCGGGGTTAGCTGTTTCTTATAAAAGGCGGGAATTGCCCAAAGGGGTTCCCTTTAGTGTGGGCGCCATAAGGCAGTTTTGACCCCGACGCACAAACAAAGTGCAAAACAGCACATGTTCAGCGTGCGGCGGATTTGCCAAAGGGGCTCCCTTTTGTGTTATCTTTTTTTGCCGCCGCCCTTTGTGACGTTGTAGGATTTGGTGGCGTCGAAAGCCTCAATAAGCTGTTTTTCGAGGTCGTTCATTTCCTTTTTTCTGCACATCATCAGCTGAACATACACGCTCTTTCCCTCTCGTATGTCTGCGAAAATGTTTCCGTTGCCCTTGCCGTTGAAATGGTTATGCACCCGCTGACAGACGTTCAGCGACTGCCCTATGTAGATATTCTCGTAGCCCGAAAAGCTCCTGCCCCTCACGGGAGAGGAAAAAACAAGAATTACATAGCACCCCGAGCCGTCTATGCATTTATATCCGTCGGTGCTTTTGTTTCCGCTTTTGTCGGTTATCCAGTTTTTCTCAAATTCGGTGCTGCTGATAAACTCCATTTTCCGCACAGTTCTGCGGATTTTTCTTTTTCTGCGCCATTTTGATGTAGCCGCAAGCACCGTCGCAATCAGCAGTAATACAGCGGCGGCGATAATATACTCGGGCCTCACGGCTATACCTCTATCCCGAATAATTCGGCTGCATTCTTGTAGAAAATCCTGTCCTTTTCCTCCGAGGTAATCTTCAGTGCGTCAATCATTTTAATCTCCCCGTCGGGTCTGTGCCACGGAAGGTCGCTGCCGAAAAGAATGCGGTCGGGCGTGTGCTTTTTAACTATCGCCTCAAACACCTCAAAACCGATATTTCCGTCTATAAACGCCGTGTCGATATAAATGTCCGTGCCCGCAAAGTAGTGCAGGAACGCCTCAAACTCGTACATTCCCCCGAAATGCGCCGATACTATTTTCAGCTTCGGAAAACGTCTGCGGATTTCCATTACGTCGTGAGCGGTCGCATGATGCACATGCGGCGAAACAGGGTCGAAGCCTATGTGCATTACAACGGGCAGTCCAAGCTCGGCACAGCCTTCGTACACCGCCGAGCATTTCTCGTCAAACGCAAAAACACCCTGATAGTCGTGGTGAAGCTTTACGCCTTTCAGCCCTGATTTTTTTATAAACTCAAGTTCCTCGGCGACGTTGTCTGCGTACGGATGCACCGTTCCGCAGGAAACAAGACTGCCGTGGTTGTGCTTTATTGCCCATTCGTTTATCGTCCTCTGCTGAGTGGGCTTTGTCGCTATCGGAAGAAGTATTCCGTAATCGACGCCGCACTCCGAAAGCAGACGGCGTGCGCCGTTTATCGTGCCGTCAGTGTACGGCATTCCGTCATCATACGACGACGCAGTGTCGCTTAATTTTGCTATTGCCCTTGCCGCAATTTTCTCGGTAAAGGCGTGAACATGCGAATCTATATACATATGCTTTCTCCGTTTCATAAAATAAAGAGCAGCGGGATGTCGGTCATGCCCTCTGCTCTTTTATTATATAACCGTTTTAAAAAAATAGCAAGTCTTTTATTTTATGAATGGCTGTCGAGGGAAATTCCGACTCCGCTGCCGCCGCTTGAATTGGAGATGAAATTGATTTTTTTCCTGTCGTCGTTCAGCTCCTCAAGCTTCAGCTTTATTTCGTTGAAACGAGCGGAAAGGCGTGCCCTGACCTGTCCGTCACGGCTTATTGCGTCGAGCTGTGCCGAGCGCACCTCCGCAACAGCCTCTCTTATCTCTCCCAATCCTCCGTCAAGCGAGCCGCTGTACGGCTTGCCCTCAAGCATTCTTCCGATTATCTGCTTTTCTTCCGCCTCGCACGAGGCAACAGCGGCGTCGAGCAGCGAGCGACGCAGTTTAAGCTTTTCTACAACGACGTCACGAGCGGCGATATGCTCGTTTATTTCCTCGTCGGTCTGACAGCAGAGAAGCTCCTCGGCGTATCCGTTATACTCCCCGAGCAATTCCGTCATATTTTCAAGCTCCGCTACAATCGCTCTCTTTATCGTTTCCTGCATAAGCTCTCCTTTCGGCGCATGCCGTTAATGCAAGCTGTCGCACCGTAGAAAAACGGTGCGACTGTGCCTGCGTATGCAAAATGGTTTTTTATTTTTTGTCGCCCTTGTCGTCCGATTCGGGCGGGTTGTTTCAAAGGTTAGCGGCGGGACGGAGCTGTTCTCTGGGCATTGCCGAAATCTGAGCAAAAGCTTCACGGAGTTCAGCAAGCTGGGGAAGAAGCTCGTTTATAAGTGCCGTATCCTTTTTCACGTTTGCCGTTACTATCTGGCGGTTAAAATATTCGTACAGCGAGTCAAGGTCCTTCGACATCGGTATTTTCATATCGAGCGAGGAACGCAGAGCGTTTATGCAGTCCTGCGACTTGATGAGCGCCTTGTTTGCGTTTTCAAAATCCTTTTTGTCGATAAAGATAACCGCTCTGCTGAGCTGTTTTTCTGCCTCGGAGTAGAGCTTTACGACTATCTCCATGGGAGTCATTGTTGTTATCGACTGCTTTTTATAAGCTGATGAATAAGCATTATACATTATCTTATCCGCCTTTCGTTATTATGAACCCAGCATATTCGTTATGTACGATGTCTGGCTGTTGAGGTTGGAAAGCTGTGTTTCCATGTTGGAATAAATCTTCCAGTAGCGTTCCTGCTGATTGTCGTATTTCTGCTGGAGCGAGGATATGAGAGTCTTGATACGCTTCATCTGGTTATAGATGTCGTTGTCGAGAGCGGAGGCATTCTTTTCAATACCTGCCTTTTCAACGAGCGTGCCCTCTGTACCCGTAGCATTAACGCCCTTTTCGAGCGCCTCTGCCGCTTTTACCATTATTCCGCTTGTCTTGTTGGAGAAAAGCTCTCCTATCTCGTCGGCATAATTCTCAAACGCCGCAGTAAGCTCTGCCTCGTTAAGCGTGAGCTTTCCGTGCTCGGACCAGTCTGTGCTGGTCGTGATGCCCATTGTGTAAAGAGCAACCGTCGAGCCGTCGGGGGCTGTCACGCCGCCGAAAAGCGCCGAACGCAGGTCGGACATAATCGAAGAAACCGTGCTGTCGTTATAGAGCAGACCCTTTTTAGCCTTTTCTTCCCATTTTTCCTGCTGCTTTTCGGTCAGCCCCATATCCTCTATGTCGCTGTCCGTGAGGAAATAATAGTCAGTTTCGGGCTTTTCGTCGAGGTAGCCGTAAACCTTGTCGATAAGTGCGTTATAATCCTCAACAAAGGATTTGACTGCTTCTATCGCTTCGGAGTGGTCACGGGTCGTCTTTACGTCGAACTCCGAGCCCTCGGCTGCGTCGGTAAACTTGAACGTTGTGCCGTCAACAGTCACTGCGTTGTGAGCCGCCTGGATAACCTCGCCGTTTATTTCAACCTCAAGGTTTTCGCCCGCCGTGAACACGGCGCCGCCGTTGAAGCCAAGCGCTCCGAGGAGACCCTCTGCGCCGTCCTCAAAGGTAATCTGTTCGTCAACTCCGTAGTTGTCGGAGGTAATCGTGAACTGATTTTTAAGTGATGAATAGGTCATGTTGACGCCCGCATCGCTTGCGTTTACCGTTTTCATCATATCCTTTATCGTAACGTCGCCTTTGAACGAAAATTTTTCGCCGTTGATTGTGAATGTATATTCGCCCTTTTCGTTGGCCGTGAGGCCGATTTCCGAAAGAGTGGTAGCGGATGAAATCTGGTTTGTGGACGTAGTTGCGGTCGCCGTGCCCATGCTGTTCGCACTGCCTGCCGCCGATGTAATACCAACGTTTACGCCCTCGCCCTCGGCGTTCACCGCCGTAATCTTCAGCGCACCGTCAAGCTCCTCAACCTCAAGCTTTGTGCCGTCCTTGAGCGAAACCGAGCTTATTGCGTTTATCGCATTTGAGTAGTTGAAATGCTTTACGATAGCCTCTGTGCTTGTGTCCATGTTCTCGTCGGCAACGTAGAGGTTTTCCTTGTACGCCGTATACTCGTTGTAGGTCGCCTTCTCCCACATCTCCTTGTCAAGCTGCCAGCCTGTGCTCACGAGCTTGCCTTCTGCGTCGTACTGGTCGTAATATTCCTTGGAAAATTCTTCATAAAGAGCATTTCCCTTAGCCTCTGTAAAATTAGCCGCTTTCCATTCGTCGAACGACAAATCGGTTTCTGCCGCATTGTGCTTTTTCTGCAGGAATGTGTCAAGACGCTTGTTGTAGTTTTCCTCCTCGGCCTTTTCGAACGCCGTTTCAAAAAGCTGTGCTTTTTCGGCTTCGTAGCCGTCGGATTCCTTCCATGCCTGATAATCCTCATATGCGTAGGATTCAATCAGGTCGTCCTTGACCTGCGTGTAAAGCTTTTTCATTGCGCTTGTCGCATTTTCAAGGAATTCGCCGTTTTCGTCAACCGTTTCGGCGAAATAATCGCTCTTTATCGAATCAATGCTGACATTTACGGACTGATTGCCTACCTGGATTTTAAGAGTAGTCTTGCCCGTAGCAAGATTTGTCATATCAAGAGTGCTTGTCGTTTCAAGAGCCGTGATACCCGAAACGGTAACGGACTTCTTGTTTGCCGCCGCAAATTTTCCCGCAGCGTCAACATAAACAAGGCCCTCGTGTATGTTCTCGTCGGATGCCGAAAGGTTGGAGTTTCCGTATGCCTCGCAAAGTGCGTCGTTGATGTTGTTGCGTACTGTTTCGGCGTCAGCGCTGCCGCTGAATGTAACGGACTTTTCCTCGCCGCCTACATTTACCGTAAAGCCGTAGGTTGTGGAGGAATCGCTGTATGCGGAAAGGTCGATTTTTGCGCTGTCGCTGAGCGAAACCGACTGTACGGACGCCTGCTTTGCGACGTTGTTGACCTTTACGGAGTAATCTGCGCCGACAGAGTCGTAGCTGGTCGAGATTGTAACACCCGCCATGTTCTTCGACTCGCCGTTCATGCTCGTTTCAGCCTTGTACTTGCTGAAAAGCGAGGAGCCCTTCAGATATGTGGACTGGTTGAGTACGTCGAAATACTTTTTCTGGAGCGACTGGATATTGGATATAATATCACGGTACGCAGTCTGTGTATTCTGGAGAGTAAGGAGCTTTCTCTCCTGCTTTGTTATTTTAAGCTTCGTATTGGCGGTAAGAGCATTAACTATGGATTCGGTATCGAAGCCCGAGTTTATACCGCTTAAACGGAGAGTGTTGGAGCCGTTAGCCATTTCCTACTCCTCCTTTCCCTTCATCATACTTAACAGTGCGCTGATAGCTTCCTTCGAAAGCGCCTGCGACGCCTCAAAGTTTTCATTCTGTGTATTTTTCAGTTCGTTTCTTATTATTTTCATATCCCGTGGAGCCGTAATTCCGATTTTCACTCTGTCCTTTGTTATTTCAAGGACAGCGATTTCAATGTTGTCGGCAATAATAATGCTCTCGTCGGTTTTTCTCGTAACTACAAGCATTATTTTACCTCCTGTTTCTCATAAATCGGAAGACGGAACGGATAATCGTGCGGGAGAATTATCTGTGTTGCTATGTTTTTGTCTGCGTTGATAACGATGGGGGATTTCATATTGACTGTCGTCTTTCGGTAATCCTCGGGCACTCTTGCGATGGCAAGCGTGCGGATTGCGGTGTCGTCATCGGTTTCGAGCAGCTTCTTTTCGCTCTGGTTAAGAGTCACGATGTAGCTGTCGTCGATAATCGACGGGTCAAATACGATAAAGCAAAGCGCAGGGTCGTTCAGCGACTGGAGCCACATGGGGTATACATTCTCTCCGAGAGGGCTGATAAGCGCAAAGCGTGTATGCTCCTCAAAAGCGAATATACCGTTGGGAAAGCTGAAAACCTTGCTTTCTTCTATTTCAATTTCACCGAAATCTCTTGTCTTGATTGTCATAGCACATCTTCCTTTACATATTATCCTTTTGCGTCAAGCTCGGGGACATGTTCGGGGTCCGAGCTTGCGGGAACGTATATGGGCTTGCCCGTGTATTCAATCTCAACGCTGGGCATCTGTTCAACTATTACCTCAACCGAGCCGGGAGTAAATTCGAGCGTTGACGTGCGGAGGTTTTCCCAGTCGATGTTAAGCTCCGCAACATCGTAGTTGATGTTGAGAACGCCCTTGTCAAAAGTAACGTCTGCGCCTTCCTTCGGCAGGAACTCCATAATCGTCTGTATCGACTGCCCCGCACGGTTGTGCTGAGCTGCGATGTCGGAAACCTTTGCGCCTCTTGCGAGCTGATTCCCTTCGTTTACGATTCTTGCCGTTCCCTGATAGGCGAGCTTGATTCCTTCCTCGGCGTTCATTTTTATAAAATCACGGTCGTTCATATGACCGAGCCCGAGGCTTGAGCGTGCCGCATAAGTGTCAATGTTAATCTTTGCGGGCTGCGCTTCGATTTTGTAACCGCCCTCACCCATTGTGACGTTCATTTTTGGCCTGCCCTGTTCAGGCTTGTTGATGTTCGGATTTGAAATCTGCGGGTTGCTTATGTTGATTTCAATTTTTACAGGTACCGTTGAAATATTCAGAAGATTTCCGCCTACCATACCGCTTCACTCCTTTCCTCGGTTATTTGCTGTGTTACTTGATGTAATCAAACACCGTCATCGGTATTACCGATGTTCCCATCTGCAGCGACGCATTGTATATCGACTGCAGCGTTTTCCACTGTGTTATTTCCGTCGGCAGGTCAGTAAATTCAAGCTCATTCTGCTTTTCCTTGAGCGTGAACATATTGTTTGTCAGACGGGTTTCGTTAAATTCAATGAACTGCGTTTTTGTGCCTATATGCGAAAGAGCGTTGGAAACCTTGCTCTGTGCGGCATATATAACGTCGGCGTAACGTGCTACCATCGTCTGGTCGCCGCTGCGGAGAGCTTCTGCTGCGTCGAACATGAGCTGTATTACGTTGTTGGAAAAACCGTTCTGGACAAGCTCAATGGGGGCCTCGTTATCTGCGCCCTCGCTGCTTACAACCGAAACCTGGCCAACGCCGCCGTAAACGACAAGTCCCGACGCCGCCGAAACCGTTACGCAGTTTTCGCCGTATATTTCTTCGAGCTTGTTGTTGATAAGGTCAGTCGTTGCCTCGGGCGTGACGCCCGCCTCAAAAGCGATTGTGCTTGTTTCGCCGTTTATTATGAAATCCAGCGAGTACTGCTCGTATGCAACCATTTTGTCGACCTGAACGAATGTCTGCAATGCAGTAACGCCGCAGCCAAGCGCCTCAGCGCCGTTGAACGTTATTTCAAGAGCCGTCTGGTCGTCGATTCTTCCGTCCTCGCCTACCGTCATTCCGAGACCTACGTCAAGGAACGAGGAAAGACCCTTCGGGAATGCGTCGGGGTCGTCGTAGCGGTTAATCGGCACGCCGTTGTAGTGAACTGACTTTATACCTGTTTCGCTGCGCTTTGTGGTGTATGCGATTTCCTCGTTGTTGAGTGCGCCGAAGATTTTTCTGTCAGCGATTGCAACGTTCATAAGCTGCTGAACCTCGTCGCCGTAGTTGTCAACCGTCAGCGCAATAGCGTCCATGTCGCTCTGGTTCTGCGTTCCGTTTGCGCCGTAGATAAGCGCCTCGTATGTTGACTGGATAAGCGTTGAAACCGTCATAAGCGATTCCTCGGCGGTCGAATAGAATGTATCCGCCGTTTCGAGGTTGCTCTGATACGTTTCGATGTCCGCCATGGACTTTCTTATTTTCAGAGCCTTTGTAGCCTCAATAGGGCTCTCGCTGGCACGCTTGAACTTTCTGTTCGAGGCAACCTTTTCCTCGGAGCTCAGCATGTTGCCGTAATTTCTTGCATAGTTGTCAAGATAGCGGCGGGAAACCATACTTCCTGCTATTCTCATTGGAGTCAACTCCCTCCGTTAGTTATTATAAGCCGACCGTGCCCATTCCGTTGATAATCTTGTCGAGGCACTCGTCAAGCGTCGTCATCATTCTTGCGCTCGCATTGTACCAGTTCTGGTACGTCATCATGTTTATACCTTCCTCGGTATCGGATACGCCCGAAACGGAATCTCTGCTGTCGAGCAGGCTGTTTGCGGTCGTATACATTACCTCATGCTGTTCCTCCTGGAACTCTATCTGCTGGCCGAGGCGGTCGCTTGTGAATATCAGATAATCGTAAATCGTGCCTTCAAAATCGCTGGCACGTCCGAACTTCATTATTCCGTCCTTGAAATTGGCAATCATCTCGTTGATGTGGTTGCCGTCGAGAGATGTTTCCCATGCGCCCTTTTTCTCGGAGTAGACCTGACCGAACATAAGTCCGTCCTCCATCCACTCGTCGGAAATTCTGATATTTCCCGCTGTGAAATCCTCTGCGCCGTCGCTTGTCGTAAACAGCACTCTTTCGGGGAACTCAACCGTTTCGCCGTCGGCGTCCTTCGTCTTCATGTTTATATCGTTGAAGAAGCCTGCGAAAGCGTTTGCAAATGCGTCAAGGTTTGACTTGTAGTAGGGAATGCCGTATTCGGAATTCTGATAGCTGTTCATGTAGGGACCGTTGCCGCCGAGCATATCGGTATATCCCTTGATTTCGCCCGAGGTAAGCTCAACGTCCACGCCGTCCGAGAATTTCAGAACTGCGGCGTTGTAGTCCTCGTAATCCTTCATATATATAGTGTTGTACTTTTCGCCGTCAACTACCGTATGTCCGCCCATTGTCACCTTAACGGAGCCGTCGGCGTTGTCTGTAACGGTAATATCTCCGAGGTACGAAAGCTCGTCGATAAGAAGATTTCTTGCGTCGAGGAGCTCGTTGGGTCCGTAGCCGCCCGTTACCGATTCGCCGTCAGCGTACTTGGAAACGCCCATTATGGAGTATTCCTTGACAATAGCCTTGTTGTACTCAACTATGTCGGTGATGATTGAGTTTGTGTTTTCAATCGTTGTTTCGAGCGCTGTGAGATTTGTTTCGCACAGATTTTCAAGGTCTGTGTTATACGAATGGAGGAGCTGTGTTACGTTGTACGCCTGGTTGCGGACGATAGCGGCATATTCGTCGCTGTCGGGCTGCGAAGCATAGGTTGACATAACATCCATCATAACGTCCATTGCGTTTGTCAGACCTGTATTTGTAATATTATCAAGACACGTTTCAATTTCGCTCATTATGCTCGCACGTGTATCATACATAGCAACGTGGCAGGTCATTTCACGGTAGCGCTTGTCGATATAGCTGTCACGCACCTGACCTACGCCGTACGCCTGGGAGCCCTGACCTGCGAGCGAAAGCTTCGAGGTTTTGGTCTGCCAGTTTGAGTTTGTGCGGAGGTACAGCGACGAAACGTCTACACGCTGTCTTGTATATCCCTCCGTCTTTGCGTTGGAAAGGTTATTTCCCGTTATATCGAGAGCCTTCTGCGAAAGCTGAATTGAACGTTTTGAAACTTCTAATCCTAAAAATGAAGAACGCACTGGTTACCTCCTTGGTATTATACCTCGCCGATAAGTCCGCCGGAAACTGTTGTTTTTCTTACCTTTGCACCCATGCCTGTGTATGTGTCAGCAGTAAGCATTGTCGCTTTTCCCGACATTCTTTCCTCCTGCACCGCAAGCTTGCGTTCGATAATCGAGAGGATATCCGAGTTGAGCTTTTTGATAGAATGCACATATTCCTCAAGAGTTGTCATCTCAAGACGGAAACGTCCCTTTAATTCCTCGGGGCATTCTTCGATAAGCTCCTTCGCCTTCTTGTCGGCGCAGCCGAGCTCTGCGAAAAGCTTTAAGCGCTTCTGCTCAAGGTCTGTGCCCTTCATAACAAGTCTCTGCTCGTTTACAAGGGAGTCGAGAAGCCATGTGAGCTCGTCGTTTATTACCTTTTCCTGCTTTGTTGTCATGAACGAAAACAGTTCCTTGTAATGCGCATTATACTTTTCCATAAATTCGATAATGCAAAGAGCGTTCTGCGAAGTCATAACCGTATCCTCCTTTCTTTTATTCGCCTAAAACAGCGGCAGCGACATCTTCTGCGGAAACGGGGCAGTTGTCGCCCGCATATTTCTGCGAAAGCTGTTCAATTCTGTCTGCGCCTGCATTTACGTCGATACGTCCTGCTGCGTCAGCCTTTGCGGCGCCGAGATAACGTCCGAAGTCGATTTCTACCTTATCCGTTTTTGCGGCGGCGGGAGAAGCGCTCTTCTTTGCGGGAGCGCCGGTCTTTACGACGTTTTTGTATGCGTTTATCATATTGCTCTGAAGATTCTTTATTTCCATAATGTACCGTCCTTTCAGCCGCACTAACGGCAGATATTTCTGCTCACACAGCAGCCGCTTGTGAGCCTCTTGTATATTATCTCGTCAGCATTTGCCGAAACTTTAGTCTTTTTTTGAAAAAATCTTCATAAAACCGCAAAAAAATGCCGTCCGAAGCACACAAATACACATTCGGGCAAAATCCGCATGAAAAATCGCTCCGATTATGCGGGCTGCCGACGTGCGAAAACAGGGGACGTGAGTCCCGTAACGTATGCTTTGCGCCTGCACGGCGCAAGTACAGCGGCCGCCGAAAATGCCGCAACAACATAACCCGCACGTTTGCTTCCGTGCGGGTTGCTTGTCAATATCATGATGTCAGACTGCCTGAACTATAATGTTTACTATGCCGAACGGGAATGCTATGCGCACGCATACTCCGTTGTCGTCGATTTCATAATGCGGCGACGGGACATCAAACTGCGGCATAAGATTGTATTCAAAATGGTCCTCGTTGGACGCATTGACCGAAAACAGTCCGTTCTGCAGATTAAGAAACTCTCCGACGCAGGCGCCCGCAAACTCGTCATACGCCGCCAGCGTTTCGCCCGCATAGCGTGACGCAAAGGAAACGAATGCCTTTTCATCCGCCGCAATAGCCGTGCGGAATTTGATTTTTCCCGCAACCGACTGCTCTGAGGCGTACTTCGTCGAAACGGTCAGATTTGAGCCGCCGTGGTCAATAATAAAATCGTCGCCGACAAAACGCACGATGTTGCGGATAAGCAGGGAAATGTACTCCGCAAAGTACTCCGAATTTTCCATATCGTCCAGACCGTACATCTGCCATATATCGGAAATCAGCTCCTCGTCGCCCATATCAAAGCTGCGGTGCACCGACGAGGCATTGTAATCCGCCAGCAGCTTTTCATATTCTTCAATCGTTATGTAGCCTTTTTCGATAAGCACCTGCCCGAGAAGTGCGTTGCTCGTCGCCTGCTGACGAAGCAGACTTTCGACCTGCTTGGGCGAGAGGATGCCCTTTTCGACGCAGATGTCACCGTACCGCTTGTCGGTTTTCATCTGCTCCGCATGTACCATTTCAGCCTGCTTTGCGGTCATGTATCCCGCCGCAATGGCAAGTGCGCCGAACTTCGGCTTGGCGTTGACCGCCTCGCTCAGAGCCTGACTGAGCTGTTCAATGGAAATAATCTTCTTGCGAAGAATGAACTGCCCGAAAAATTGTGTATACATATATTAACCTTCCCTCCTCCGTGCGGAGGATTTCCGTCAATTCCTTTGTTATGAAATAATGCCGTTGATTACCTTTAAAATATCCTCCGAGCTTACGGGCTTCTGAAGGAAATCGTGAGCGCCCGCTTTGATAGCGGCGGTAAGGTTGCTCTGCGTTCCTATCGTTGACGCAACGACTACCTTTGCCTCGCTGTCGAATACGATGATTTCACGGAGTGCGTCAAGACCCGATTTTTCGGGCATAACTATATCCATGAACACGATGTCGGGCTTTTCCGACATATACATTTCAACCGCCTGTATTCCGTTGGTCGCTTCCACAATCTCGCATATATTAAGCTCGTTGAGCACTTCCTTGTATTTTTTTCTGACAAGTATGGAGTCATCACATATCATCACTTTTAATTCAGAGATTTTCATATTTTCTCCTTTCACCTATTTCTTCTTATTATATTATACAATAATAACCAAAACAAAGCAAGTCAAAAGCGGCTTTTTGTCAAAATAAACAAAAAATATCGTCGTATTTTACATAAGATAAAGTAGTATCCGCTCGAAATCAGCCGTGAATCGGGTTTGTTTTCGTGGATATTATAACCCTCGCAAGTGCTTTTACTGCCTCAGGACGCATTTTATCAAGTTCAGCGTTCACAGCGTCCTCGTCCTCGGACGAACGCACATGGATAAATTTTCTCGGGAGCAGCTTCATCGCCCTTGCGCTTATTTCGGCAAGGCACCTGTCGCAGCTGCATACGTTAAAGCGTTCTATTGCGGCGCCGAGCTGTTCGCAGACGAGTATTGCGGATATATCCGCAACCTGGTACTCCATTCCTCTCGCTCTCGAATACGCACGGACAGGCTCCGCCGCCGAGCGCAGGGCGGGGTTATGGGATTTGCTTTCCTTTTCGATGGGCAATTCTGCCCCCGCAAGCACCTTTTTCCGCCGCTTTTCGTTTTTTTCGGCTTTCTTTTGCCCGCTCACGTCAGGCTCGGGACTATCCTGCGGCTTATGCCTTTTTTCGCCCGTGACAAGTCCGAGTACGGAATCTGTTTTTGAAGAACGTGCCATGCTTTCTCCTACTTTTCGTCAGGTCTGGGGTATTTTCTCGGTCTGCCTCTGCCCTGTTTCTTCTCAATTCTGACAGGCTTTTCAAGACCGAGCACCTCGTATACAAAGTCCGTGCACTCCTTTGCCGATTTCGACTTCGGAGCGTATTCAACGATTGTTTTAGCGTGAGCGGGAGCCTCTGCAATAATGACACTGCTGCTGATTTTCGTTTCGAAAACGTCGGTATCAAGCTGCTCGGCGATTATGTTCGCAAGCTCCTCTACCTCCTTCGTCAGAATAAGGCGGGGATTGTATTTGTTAAGAAGAATGCCTCTTATTTCAAGCGATTTGTTGTAGTACTTCTTTACGGCAAAAATCGTTTCCTTGAGCTGGGATATTCCCTGGAGCGACAGTATCTCCGCTATCATGGGGATAATCAGCTGGTCGGATGCCGTGTAGGCGTTTATCGTCAGAAGCGACAATGCGGGGGGCGTGTCGATTACGATGTATTCATACTCGTCCCGCAGCTTCGACAGATGCTCACGGAGAAGATACTCACGACCTACCGACGTAATTTCAAGCTCACAGCCTGAAAGCAGTATGTTCGCAGGAATTATATCGCAGCAGCTTACATGCTGGACTGCGTCATATATGTCAACCGTGCCCTTGAACACGTCGTAAATCGTGTAGCTGTCCTCGTTGTCGGCTCCGAGGCTGAAACTGAAATTGCCCTGCGGGTCAAGGTCAACGCCGAGCACCGACTTGCCCATAGCCGCAAGACAGCCGCAGAGCGCACTGCACGTCGTAGTTTTTCCGACGCCGCCTTTCTGATTTGTTACCGCAATTATTTTCGCCATAGTCCGTTCCTTTCGCTCCGTTCTTATACATAAAAAGCGGCTCGGCGCACTATTGCACGCCTTACGCCGCTTTTACAGTTCTGTTTTCTATTAAAGTGTGTATTCGATGTCGAGAGTAGCGCTGTCCTCGGGATCGTAGATGTGGTAGTTAGCCTTACCGTTCTTCTTTACGAAGTACATAGCTGCGTCAGCCGCACCGATAAGAGTATGGCTGTCTGTACCGTGGTCGGGAGAAACTGCGATACCGATACTTGCCTTGATGTTGAGCGTTGCGTCAACCGACTTTGAGTAGTAGCCGCTGTAAAGCTCGTCGATGATATCCATGGAGAGCACCTCAAGGTTTTCAAGCATCTTCGGGTCGGATACGCAGAGTACGAATTCGTCGCCGCCGAAACGTCCCGCAAAGCCTGTTCCCTCAACCTTCGCCTTGATTGTATCTGCAACGTAGCGGATAACCTCGTCGCCGACAGCGTGGCTGTAACGGTCGTTGATGAACTTGAAGTCGTCAACGTCGATGAAGAGTGCGGCAATCTTGCTGTTCTGGTGTCTGTCAAGCTCTGCCTGGAACTCACGTTCGAATGTATTGCGGTTGTAGAGCTGCGAAAGGAAGTCGTAGCTTGCACGCTCGTTGAGCTGGAGCGTCATTTTCTTTTCGCTGTCGATGTCGGTGATGACGCCGATTACACGAAGAATTTCACCGAGACGGTCGGTAATGCAGTGCGCACGGAACGAGAACCACATTGTGCCGCCGGACTTGATTTTGATTTCGTACTCGCCGCCCACGTTGTCCTTGTTCTTGAGCAGGAGGTTCATGTCTCTCTTGTACTGTTCAGCATGTTCTTCGGACATAAGGCTGTCGATGAACTTGCCGTTCATGAGAGAAGCGGTAGACGTGTCGATATCGAATTTTGTCTTGAAGTTGTCGGAAACGTACATGATTTCCTTCGCAAAATCCCATTCGAAAAGGATGTTGTCGGAAATGTCGGAGATAGTTCTGTGGAGCTCCTCGGAAATCATAGCCTCGTCAATCATGTCGTTGAATGTGCCTGCCATCTGTGCAAACTCATTGTGAAGATTTGTGTTGAGGCGCTGTTCCTTGTTGCCCTCCTTGATTTCCTTGATTGTAACAACCATTTCGGCAAGAGGAGCCGTTACCTTCTTGGACATTACGGACATGATTGCAACGCCGAGAATTCCGATTGCCGCAAGGATAAGAATTGCAACGATAAATACGAGCAGTACGCTGTTTGTGATTGCGCCTGCGTTATAAACGCCTGCCCAGATCCAGCCTGTACCCTCGACAGTGCCGTAGCCGCCTACATAGCCGCCTGCGGAGAAGTTCTGTCTTGACGAGCCTTCTATGCTGCTCGAAAGGATTTCGCTGAGCTTGTTCTTGAGCTCGCCGTTGGAAACGTCGTCAAAGCGTGTGAGCGCAGCGCCGTTGAAGTTGATAACTGCGTTCTTGTCGGCGATAATTACGCTGCCGTTGGAAAGCAGAGTTGTGTTTGCAAGATAGGAGCTGATTGCTTCGGAGGAAACAACCTGGTTGATATAGCCTGTGGTTGTGTCGTTGCTTCTGATAGCCTTGGAAACTATGAAGAAAGACGCTCCGCCGTATTTATCGGAGTTTACATATGTGTCGGAAACATAAGCGGTTGTCTTTGCGCCCGCCGCAACGTCGTCGTTATATCCGAAGAAAACCGTTCCCTGTGCGGAGCCCGAGCCGTCGGCAATAACTGCGCCCGACGCATCGGTAATAACAACGTCAAGTACGTTGACGCCGTTTGTCTTGCAGTTGTCGATAAGTGCCGCAACGTCGCCGCTTACGGACGTGAAGTCCGTTACTGCGGAGAGAACGACATCCGACGAGGAAAGTGCGATAACGTTGTCGGAAGCAGCCTCAACTATATTCTGCACGCCCGACGCCTGCGCATCGGAAAGCACCCCGACTTCCTCAGTAATCATGGAATTCGCAAACCCGAAAATGGAGGTCGATGTCACAATTCCGACTATAAGCACGGGTAAAAGCGAGAATGTGAATGTAATCACCTTGAGCAAAGTTTTAAGTTTTACGTTCATAGCAATTCTTCCTTCTGAAATTTATAAATTATGCCTTGCGGCGGTATATTGCACTGCTTATGCAGATTTTGCGCTTACTGATTCTGCTGATTTTTCATGCGTTCTTCAAGCTGTTTTGTGTAGACGTACTTTGCGAACAGTTCTTCCTGTTTCGCAGTAGTATTTATGAAGCGGCAGCCGTAACCCTCGATTCCGCCGTCCTCATTTCTCTGGATACGGAGCACCTCGGCGCATGCGTCGGTCATCTCGTTCTCCATGCGCACCGAAAAATAAATCACATCCTTGGGCTTCAGCTCAATTCCCTCAACGGAGAGAAACATCCCGCCGATGTTGAAATTTCTGATAGTGCCCGTCACGATGCTGTCCATCGTCTTCAGCGAATCACCCCGCACATAGCTTATAACCGAGCATCGCAAGTCCGATTCAATCTTATAGTATCTGCGGCGCTCCTCCATAAGAGAGGCGAACTCCCGCACCTTAATATTTATCTGATTATCGGTTGACATCTGGACAAGACCCGTATATTTGAGTCTGTCGCCGCTTTTGCTGTACGCAACGACAAATACCGTTGAATTTCTCGAAAGTACGGGAAAACCCGAGCCTTTGACCATCACGACATTGTTCATCGGGACATCGTCCTCGTAAACGATAGGGCAGGAAATCTGCTTTGCCGCAGCGGATAATATCTTTCGGCCTTCGCCGTTCAAAACATCTATTTTAATAACTTTACTGAAATTCGGCATGAATATTCCCTCCTTATCCTGTTTTTAGGGAAAATCCCAAACCGTTTCACACGATTATTTTTAATTATACATCAATAATGCACACAAAGTCAAGTCCATTGCGGGCAGTTTTTAACTTAATTGTCATAGTTTCGTTCAAAACTGTCAAAAAACACAAAAAGTCCGTAGCCGTTTGAGATTATACGGCGTAATTTTTGTTCATTTTGCCGAATTGTTTGCTAAAAATAACTATATACAAAATCCTCGGAAAAAGGTATAATTATTATATACGGGGCGGCTGCACGCCGCCGACTGACCGTTAAAAGCCATTTTTCAAAAAAGGACAGTTATGCAGACCTATTTCCATTACAACATAAAAAAGGACCGCAAGCGCATGGGCTACGGCATAGCTCTGATTGTTGCTCCGCTTTTTCAGGCGAGCCTGCTGGCGATGCTTATGATTTTTTTCAGCCTCGGCTGCGTGGAGGAGCCCGACAATATCGCCATGCTTTCCGCCGTGGCGTGCGGGTGCATTCTTGCGGCAATGCTTTTAAGCTGGCTGTGGTATGAGCTGTACGCTCACAAAATCGCCGCCAACAGCCGCTACACTTATTTTGACATACTTCCGAAATGCCTGGTTTTCAGCCGCTACGAGGGCTCGCACCCGTACAACCACGGACGTGCGGCAATACGCACGCTTTATGTAATCCCGCTGAAAACATTTTCCGAGGCGGCCGTCCATGCTAACGGCAAAGAGCTTGTAATAAAGGGCGATATACGGATTTACAGCATGAACAGCGAAATGCTCGGCTATCATGTGGGCGACGGCGAAATGACGTTCGACCACTGGTGGCTCGACCACGGCGCTTACCAGACCGTCAGCTCCGTTAAAATCCCGCATTTCTTCGGCAGCGCAAAGCGGCTTGAAAAAGAAGTTCTCGCCGCAAAAAAACGTTTCGACGAGGCACCCGTTCCCAAGCCGTACGTTTTCAAGGAAGCGGATTTTATCCGCCGCAGACCGAAGCCCCGTGTCCTTCCCGAGGATTTCAGCTACAACCGCAGGTGGTAAAAACCTGCACGTCAAACGAAAACACGCCTGCGCCGCAGCTGCGGTGCGGGCTTTTTATCTGTCAGCCAAAGCCGCTTATCAGTATAGGCAGTATTCCAAAATTGCTACTTGCCGACGGCGGCTTTTTGTGCGGATATTTTTTCCGAATGCCGACATCACATCCGCAGACATGACGGCATAAAAGTTCTGTCAGGCGTTTTGCGTTACAAATGTTCATGGAATGTAATTTATGAACAAATAAATTTCGATTGTGTTTTTATGGGTGATTTCAGGTCAAAATCTGTAATATTATGTATGATTTTTACTTATTGTATAAATTTTGTGCTTTCTGCATATCCCCGCCGACAATCAGCGAAACTGCGTCAATGCTGTTTTCAAAGCACTTTTCAAGCTTTTCGCCGTCCTCTTTCGGGAACATCGACAGCACCCAGTCCGCAAGGTCGTAATCCTTATGCGGCTTCTGACCGACGCCGATTTTTATGCGGGGAAATTCGTCGGAATTTGTGCGGAGGATAATGCTTTTTATGCCGTTGTGTCCGCCGTCGCTGCCCTTGGCTCTTATGCGCATGCGTCCGACGTCCATCGAAACGTCGTCGTAAATCACAAGCAGACGATCGGGCGTGAGCTTATAGAAATTCAGCGCTTCGATAACTGCGTCGCCGCTGTTGTTCATGAACGTCGTCGGCTTCATGAGCAGACATCTCTTTCCGCCCAGCACAACGTCGCCCGTCAGCGACTTGAATTTCAGCTTTTTTACCTGTACGTTCTTGTTTTCGGCGATAGTATCAATCGCCATAAATCCGATGTTGTGGCGGGTATTTTCATATTTTGTGCCGGGATTTCCGAGCCCGCAGATTATATACTCTACCGCCCCGACAGGCGCCGCCTCACGTTCTTTTTCAAGCTGCTTGAAAATATCAAAAACTGACATATTATCTCCGATTATCCTCCGATATACTCAAATCTCGGCACGGTTTTTCCGTTGTATTCCACTTTTTCCAGCCACATCGACGCAGGACGTGCCCACAGTCTTTCCTCGCCGTAAAGCGCACGGTAAATAACCAGCCGCTCAAGGTTTTCGGTGTGGTTTGCAACGCCGATTACCTCGTATTCGCCGCCCTTGAAATGACGGTATTTTCCTGTCTTTATCTCGTTCATCAGTACTTCTTACCTTTCTTTTCCTCGTACATTGCGTACAGCGCCCCGCATTCGCCGCAGCCGTCAAGCGGAACAACCCGCATAATGCTTTTTTCGCCTCTGATGTGACGGTAAATATCGCTGTCGGCAAAGCCTGCCGCCTCCGCTTTATCGACGGAATTGGCAAAATAGCACGTTTTAATCCCCGCCCACGCAATCGCCGCAAGACACATCGGGCAAGGCTCGCCCGTTGCGTATATTTCGCAGCCGTCAAGCTTGTATGTGCCGAGCTTTCTGCATGCGTCACGGATGGCTGATATTTCGGCGTGAGCCGTCGGGTCCTTTTCTCCGAGAACACGGTTGCCTGTTGCCGCTATGATTTCTCCGTCCCTGACCACGCATGCGCCGAACGGGCCGCCCGTGCCGTTGTTTATATTTTCGACTGCGGCGTCAAATGCCGCCTGCATAAAAACGTTCATAAAAACCTCCTGTCCGTCTGCTTATATTTTACCATATTTCTTTCAAAAAAACAAGAGCCGTCCTGCCGACAGGCCCGTTAAATCCCGCTGCACGCTGTTTTTGAGGCATTTTGTCGGATTACGCCGCACATCATATTTTGCAGTATTTAGTTTTTAAGTATTTACTTTTTTTTCAGCATTTGGTATAATAATAAAAGTGTACTTTAAAAAGAAAGAGATGATTTGATGTCCGACGAAAAAATCGGTCTTACCTCGCAGGAGGTTGAACAGCGCATAAAAGACGGTCTGGTTAACGGAAACTGCAACGTGCCGACCAAAAGCATAAAACAGATTTTAATTACAAACACAATAACATTTTTCAACTTTCTCAACATTTTCCTTGCAGGAATGGTTATTGCGGTAGGCTCATACAAGGACGCACTTTTTATCTGCATTATCCTCTGCAATATCACCATCGGTATATTCCAGGAAATACGGGCAAAGCGTACAATAGATAAGCTCACGCTTATTTCCGCACCCAAAGCGTGCGCTCTCCGTGACGGAAAGGAAGTCACGATAGCGAGCTCCGAAATCGTACTCGACGAGGTTATGGTGCTGCGTGCGGGAATGCAGATCTGCGCCGACTGTGAGGTCGTTTCGGGCGAATGCGAGGTAAACGAGAGCCTGCTGACGGGCGAAAGCGACCTTATACCGAAAAAAGCGGGCGATACCGCAATGTCGGGCAGCTTTGTCGTTTGCGGTGAGATGAAAGCAAGAGCCATTCACCTCGGCGAAGAAAACTACGCCAACAAAATAACCAGCGGAGCAAAATACCTCAAAAAGAGCAATTCGAAAATGCTTCACGCAATAAATACGCTCATCAAGGGCGTAACCTTCTTTATTATTCCGACGATGATTCTTCTGCTTGTGAAGTCGATTTTCTTCGTAAACCAGTCCGTTGAGGACGCCGTTACAAGCACCGTTGCCGCAATTATCGGAATGATTCCCGAGGGGCTTGTTCTGCTGATAAGCGTTGTGCTTGCGGTAAGCGTAATACGGCTTTCTATGTGCAAGACGCTGGTGCAGGATATGTACTGTATCGAAACGCTTGCGAGAGTAGACGTGCTCTGCCTCGACAAAACAGGCACCATCACCGAGGGCACAATGCAGGTAGACGAGGTCATATCCCTCGACGGAAGCGACTGCGGAGAAGCTATGACTGCGCTTATGAATGCGCTCGACGACCGCAACCCGACATTCAACGCCGCAAAGGAAAAATGGAACGGAGAAAGCGGCTGGAAATGCGTTCGCTCCGTACCGTTCTCGTCGCAGAAAAAATGGAGCGGCGCAGAATTTGAGGGAAAGGGCACCTACATAATGGGCGCAGGTGAATTTATCCTCGGCGGCGCATTTGAAGCTATCCGTGAGCAGTGCGAAAAGGCGTCCGCAAACGGTCAGCGTGTACTCCTTCTCGCTCATTCGGACAAACCGTTCCGTGAAAAGGAGCTCCCCGAGAATATAACCCCCTCTGCTCTCATCCTTATAAGCGACAAAATAAGAAAAGAAGCTCCCGACACGCTACGCTACTTCCGTGAGCAGGGCGTTGAAATCAAGATTATTTCGGGCGATAACCCGATAACCGTTTCAAGCGTTGCAAAATCTGCGGGCGTAGCGAATTACGACAATTACATCGACGCCTCGACCGTGGAGGATATTGCCTCTGTTGCCGATAAATACACGATTTTCGGCAGAGTTACCCCCGACCAGAAGCTCGCTCTCGTAAAGGCGCTCAAAGCCGCAGGCCGCACCGTCGGCATGACAGGCGACGGCGTAAACGACGTGCTTGCGCTCAAAGAAGCTGACGTTTCTATCGCAATGCAGTCGGGAAGCGACGCCGCAAGAAACGTATCAAGCCTTGTACTGCTTGACAGCAATTTTGCCTCACTCCCCAAGGTTGTATACGAGGGCAGGCGCTCCACGAACAACGTAGAACGCTCCGCCTCGCTGTTTCTGACAAAGACGGTGTACTCGTTCCTGCTGGCGGTGATATTCCTGTTCCTGCCTGCGGCATATCCGATTACGCCTATTCATATGACGCTCGTAAACGCAATTACAATCGGTGCGCCGAGCTTTCTGCTTGCGCTCCAACAGAACAAGAATATAATAAAAGGCACGTTCATCGGAAACGTATTAAAGCTTGCCGTGCCGCAGGGCATTGCGGCGGTGCTTGCGCTCATGTCGGTAGTCGTGTACCAGAGCGTGACAGGCATGGAGGCGTGCTCTCACGAGCAGATGCGCACAATGGCGATGCTCGTTCTCGGTTTCGTTTCGTTTGCGGTTGTATGGCGCATATGCCTGCCGTTTGACCTGAAAAAAGATTTCGGGGAAATGTCGGCGGCAGTCAAGGAAAAACGCCTGTATATCCCCACGGGAATACTGAAAGCGCTTATGATGCTGGGCATGCTCGGCGCATTTGCGATAGGCGTACTGCCCCTCGGCGGCATATTTGACGTGTATCCGCTCACGCTGCCGCAGATTATAATGGTAGCCGTAACGTCGGTGCTTGCGATAGCTCTTGCTGTATTTTTCCCGAGAATTATCACTCCGCTCGTAGAAAAGGGCGAAACGAAATTCCACGAAATGCGCAGAAACAAAAAGGAAAAGCAGAAAAATGGATAAAAAAACGGTTTATATATTCAGCGACGGTGCATGCTCGGGTAATCCCGGACCCGGCGGCTACGGAGTTATCCTCCGCTGTGACGGCAGGGAAAAGGAAATAAGCGGCGGCGAGCACGAAACGACCAACAACCGTATGGAGCTTATGGGCGTCATTACGGGACTTGAGGCGCTGAAATACCCGTGCAGGGTAATCGTGCAGACCGACTCGAAATATGTCGTTGACGCTGTCGAAAAGGGCTGGGCAAGGAGCTGGCGCAGTAAGGGCTGGATAAAAAGCGACAAAAAGCCCGCTCTTAACAGCGACCTCTGGGCAAGACTGCTCGACCTGCTGGACGTTCACGAGGTCACATTCACATGGATAAAGGGACATGCGGGACACGCAGAAAACGAACGCTGTGACCGTCTTGCGGTTATTCAGCGGGATTTGAACAAGTGAAAAAAGCCAAGCTGTAATTCAGCTTGGCTTTTATTGTTTATCCGTTCTGCCTGCGCAGAAAAATCAGTTTATCGCTCGTCTCAGCGGGTTTTTCTTCTTGCTGCCGCAAGAGCAGTAACCGCCGCCGCTGCCGCTGTCATGGCCATAGCCGCAATGCTGCCGTCCGTGGCAGGGTTTTCGTTTACGTCTGCGCTCTGAACGTCTGTTTCGCCGATTGTTACATCATCCTCGACGCCGTCGTCGGCTGTAATATCGGTATCGTCGGTAACGCTGTCTACGGCATTTTCTGCACCGCCTACAACGTCATCGACAATATTCTCCGCACCGTCAACTGTGCTGTCCACGATATTTTCTGCGCCGTCAACAACATCTCCGACTATTCCGCCGTCGTTCTGTGCGAAAGCTCCGACAGAAAGCACGCTCGCCGCAAGACAGCCCGAAACAATATATCCGAAAATCTTTTTCATAGCTTTTTTCCTTTCACAAAAATACCGTACAGCATTGAAAGCGGTTTTGCACGCCTTGCTGTACGGTAATATTATTTGTCAGGCAAAAAACATTATTCAGAGAAATATCGTTCGTAATTTTTTGCTGAAATTTATTTATAAAATTTGCTTTTTGTAAGAATAATTCCTGCGAAAAGCGCAAGCACCGCCGCAATACCGAGCGCAAAGAGCGGATTCTGCGGAAACGGCAGATTATCAACGTTCATTCCGTAAAAGCTGAACACCATCGTCGGAACCGACATGATAATCGTAATAACCGTCAGCACCTTCATTACCATATTCAGGTTGTTTGAAATTATGCTCGAAAATGCGTCCATTGTTCCCGAAAGAATGTTGGAGTAGATATTACTCATCTCAATCGCCTGCTTTACCTCGATAAGCACGTCCTCAAGCAGGTCCTGGTCCTCCTCGTATAGCTTTATAAGCCTGCCACGGAGTATTTTTTCAAGCACCTTTTCGGTGTTTTTCAGCGATGTCGAAAAATAAACCAGTGATTTTTCAAGACCAAGCAGCTGAATAAGCTCCTTGTTCTTCATAAGCTTGTGCAGTCTGCCCTCAACGTAGTTTGTCAGCTTGTCAATCTGTTTGAGGTACAGCAGGTATTTCGCCGCTATACGGAGCAGAATGCAGAAAATAAAGCGGGTCTTGAACTGCGTTTTTATTCCCTTTACAACGCCCGTCGCAAAATCGTTGATAATCGAATTATCCTTCAGGCATACGGTAATAACGAACTTGTCCGTCAGAATTATGCCCATAGGCATTGTGTAGTAGGTGACGGTTTCCTCCTTGCTTTTTGGGTCCTCCTTTTCCTTTTCGGCAACAGGATAGTCAAGGACGATAAGCGTCTGCCCCTCGTCGCTTTCGATACGGGAGGTTTCCTCCTCGTCAAGCGCAGAACGGATATAGTCACGGTCAATCCCCAGCTCGCACAAAGCGGAAATTTCCGTCTCATCGGGCGCAACCGCAGAAATCCAGCAGCCGCTTTCAAGCCCGTCTATTTCGACAATATCGTTCTCAATAGTCTTGTAGTACTTCAGCATTTGATTTCCTTTCCGCATCGGGAGCAGAAATCAACTGTGCAACAACTGCCGTCCCGACGCAATATTCTGTTTTCGCCCGCACGGGTCTGCAGTCATTTTTTTCACCTCATTCTTGATATTTTCCGAGCCTCACGCTCGGCAAAAACATTATACCACAATAATTATTCTTTTGCAATATTTTTTTGATAATTTTATCATCCGTCGGTATCATCCGAAAACGGCTCCGCCGCCTCTCCGAACAGCTCCGTTATTTCGGACAGCCTGTCCGCCGAAGTGCATTCGGCGATTATTTTTACCGCCCCGCAGTCCGACTGATACCTCGCCTCGGCATACGCCATATGTCTGCCGTTCTCGGTGTACTCGGCGACGTAGTAGAAAAACGGCACCCCGCCCTTGTCAATAAGCGTGCAGCTTATATCGTCAAGCGTGCGGCTGTCGGTATTGTAAAGCGGCAGATAATCGGGCAGCTCCTCCTCAAGGAACATCGCCTCGTCAAGCTGTGCCGCCGACCAGGCCTGCTTTGTGCTGACCTGCACCGTTACCGTTATGAACGGTCTTATGCACTCAAATACGTTCACCGTTCCGAAAATATTTCTCTGCTGGCGGTAGATGCTTTTTTCCTCGGGCGACATTCTCGTTTCGATGTCCTCGCTGTTTCTGAAAAGCCTGCCCTCGCCGCCGACAGCAAGACCGAGCGTGCTGCTGGAGTATCCGTCCTCGGTAAACGTGCCGTAGCCCGACGTATCGGGAAGCGGCGTATATACCCTCATACCTGCAATTACGGCAGCAATAACAACTGCCGCCGTAATCACGATAAAGGGTATCAGAAAACCTTTTAAAACCTTGTTTTCTTCTTCCATTTCTTATTTCCTGAGAGCCTCGATGGACTGCATAATCTTTGCCATTTTCTCCTCTGCCTTGGCAAGCTTTGCCTTTTCGGCTTCTACCTGCGCTGCGGGAGCCTTTGCGATAAAGCCCTGGTTATTGAGCTTGCCGCTGCTGAAATCAATGTCCTTCTGAACTGCCTTCTTCTCCTTTTCAAGACGTGCGAGTTCCTTTTCTGTGTCAACAAGCTCGCCCATAGGCATAAACACACGAGCCGCAGCAGTTACAACCGTAACCATTCCCTCTGCCGCAGTTTCGTCGGCGGTAACAGTCAGCTCTCCCGCTCCCGCAAGTCTTTCGAAGAATGCACGGCAGCTGCCGAAAAGCTCGGTATCGGCTGTTTCGATAATCATTGTAACCTTCTTTGAAGGGGGAACGTTAAGCTCGTTGCGCTGAACACGGATTCCCTTGATAGCGTCGATAATCTTGTCAAACGCCTTCTTTTCCTCAGGGAACGAGAGCTCGCCGCTCTGCTTGCACCACTTCGCAACCATAATGCTTTCGCTTTCGGTTACAGGCATAGACTGCCAGATTTCCTCCGTTACAAACGGAATGAACGGATGCAGCAGCTTCAGCAGACCCTGCATAACGTATACGAGAACGTTCTGCGCCGCAATGGCGGTGTCGCCGCCCTCTGCGATTCTCGGCTTTGTAAGCTCGATGTACCAGTCGCAGTAAACATCCCATGTGAAATCGTAGAGCTTCTGGATAGCGATACCGATTTCGTAGCTGTCAAGGTTGCTGCTAACCTCTCCGATGAGGTCGTTGAACTGCGACAGGAGCCACTTGTCCTCGATAGGCAGGCGCTCGGGCAGCTTTGCCTCGGTCATGCTTTCGGGGAGATTCATGAGGATATAGCGTGAAGCGTTCCAGAGCTTGTTTACAAAGTTTCTTGCCGAAGTAACCTTTGTTTCCGTCCAGCGCATATCGTTGCCGGGAGCATTTCCCGTAATAAGCGCAAGGCGGAGAGCGTCGGCGCCGTATTTGTCGATAATTTCAAGCGGATCTACGCCGTTTCCGAGCGACTTTGACATCTTTCTGCCGAGCTCGTCACGGACAAGACCGTGAATAAGAACGTCGCTGAACGGCTTTTGCTTTGTATGTTCAAGACCCGAGAAAATCATTCTCGCACCCCAGAACGGAATAATATCATAGCCCGTTACGAGCGTATTTGTGGGGTAGAAGTATTTTAAATCCTCCGTATCGTCGGGCCAGCCGAGCGTTGAGAACGGCCAGAGAGCGGAGCTGAACCATGTGTCAAGGGTATCCTCGTCCTGTTTCATAACTGCGCCGCATTTCGGGCATACGTCAAGCGATGTCGCAGAAATAACCTCGTGACCGCACTTTTCGTCCGTGCAGTAGTAAGCGGGGATTCTGTGACCCCACCAGAGCTGGCGGGAAATGCACCAGTCACGGATATTTTCCATCCAGTAGAGATAGCCGTTTTCAAAGTGCTTGGGAACGTATTTCAGCTCGCCGGACTTTACAACTTCTATTGCGGGCTGTGCGAGCTCCTTCATTCTTACGAACCACTGCTTTGACGCACGGGGCTCAACAACCGTGTGGCAGCGCTGGCATGTGCCTACGTTGTGAACGTGACTTTCAACCTTAACGAGCAGACCCTGCGCCTCAAGGTCGGCAACCATTGCCTTTCTCGCCTCGTATCTGTCCATGCCCGCATACTTGCCGCCCATTTCGTTGATAGTTGCGTCGTCGTTCATAACGTTGATTATGGGCAGGTCGTGGCGCTTTCCTACCTCGTAGTCGTTGGGGTCGTGAGCGGGAGTGATTTTTACAACGCCCGTACCGAAATCCATTTCAACATACTCGTCGGCAACGATGGGGATTTCTCTGTCGGTAAGCGGGAGCTTTACTGTCTTGCCTACTATGTTCTTGTATCTCTCGTCCTTGGGATTTACTGCGAGCGCAGTATCGCCAAGCAGAGTTTCGGGACGTGTAGTCGCTATCTGAACTACTCCCGAGCCGTCGGACAGGGGATAGTTGATATGCCAGAAATGACCTTCCTGCTCCTCGTATTCGCACTCAATGTCGGAGATTGAAGTCTTACAGTTAGGGCACCAGTTTATGATTCTTTCGCCGTGGTAGATATATCCCTTGTTGTGCAGGTCGATAAATACCTTCTGTACTGCCTTTGAACAGCCGTCGTCAAGCGTAAAGCGCTCTCTTTCCCAGTCGCAGCTGGAACCGAGCTTTTTGAGCTGCTGAACGATTCTGCCGCCGTATACTCTTTTCCATTCCCACGCTCTTTCAAGGAAGCCGTCACGGCCGATGTCGTCCTTTGTAACGCCGTCGTCCTTCATTGCCGCTACAATTTTCGCCTCGGTAGCGATTGACGCATGGTCGGTACCGGGGAGCCACAGCGCAGCATAGCCGTCCATTCTCTTCCAGCGGATGAGAATATCCTGGAGGGTGTTGTCAAGTGCGTGTCCCATATGGAGCTGACCTGTGATGTTCGGCGGGGGGATTACGATTGTGTAGGGAGTTTTCTGCGGGTCTCTTTCCGCATGGAAATATCTCTTTTCCTCCCACTCCTTATAAATTCTCTCTTCAAAGTCCTTGGGAGAGTAGGTTTTTGCAAGTTCCTTTTTCATTTTGTTTGTCCTTTCAGTTTTGTACTCTTAATTTGTTATATATCTCCTCATCTGCGTCAACAAGGATTGTTTTATTGTTCGTAAAAATAACCATTCCGGGCTTTGCGCCGTTGGGCTTTTTCACATACCGCACAAGCGTATAATCAACGGGAATTTTCGTTCCGCCCCGTGCCTTTGAGCAGTACGCCGCAAGCGACGCCGCCTCCTCAAGCGTGCTGTCGGGGATATTTTCGCCGCTGATAATGACGTGCGAGCCCGCAATATTCTGCGTATGGAGCCAGGTGTCGTTCGGCCTTGCGGTTTTAAGAGTGAGCTTATCGTTCTGGACATTGTTGCGTCCGACGAATATTTCAAAGCCGTCGCTCGATACGAATTTCATCGGCGGCAGCGCCTTCTGCTGTTTCTGTGCGGAGCCTTTCGTTCTGCGGAGGTAGCCTGTTTCGTACAGCTCCTGCCGTATCTCCTCAAGCTCACGCTCGCTGCCTGCGCCGCTGCCGACCCGGCTTGCCTCGTCAAACACGCTGTCAATGTAAATAAGCTCGTTTTCGCCCTGCTCTATGAATTTACGGAGCATTTTTTCCGCCGTGTCAAGCTTTTTATACTCCGAGTAGCATTTCTGCGCATTCTGTGCAGGCGTGAGCCTGACGTCAAGCGGTATGGTTTCGGTCTGACCCGTGTAGTAGTTCTCCGCCTCGAACGAGGTCATACCCTTTTCAAGTCTGTATATATTCGCATTTATCAGGTCGCCCCTGACTCGGAATACCTCCCTTTCGGCGCACTGCTCAAGCTCCTGCCTCTGCAATTCAAGCTTTCTCGCTGTACGCTCGTAGGCGTTCATTATGGAACGGAGCAGACTTCCCGAACGCTGGTGCATTCGGTTTGCCTCCGATTTCTGCCTGTAAAAGCCGTCAAGGAGCTCGTTTGCGCTTTCATATTCCTTTACGGGAATGCTTGCGCCGTACTGCTCGATGTTTATAAAGCAGAAGTCCTTGGGCTTTCCGCTCGTGTCCGAAACAACGACATATCTCGCCTCGCCGTTCAGCGCCGCCCTTGCCTTTTTCAGGAAGAAAATCAGCTTGTCCGTGCGGTCGTCGTCAAGCTCGTCAACAGCAACGTCGACATCTCTTGAGCATGCGTAAGCGCATTCCCTCGCAAATATCGGAGAAATGCCCTCGAAAAGCTCGATAAGCGCTTTCACAAGGCGTTTTCCCTGCATTGCCGCAAGCCTTTCCCTGACCTCGCCGAAATCACAGTCAAGCAGATTAAAGCGGCTTTCCCTCGGCGGGAGCTCATACACGATGTTCGGGAGTATCCGCCGAACGGAGGAAACGTCGTCTGTGACACGCCGTATGCTGTCGATTACTCTGTACTCGTTCTCTTTTTTGGCAAGCAGGATTATGTTGCTGTACTTGCCCATTATTTCAATCACAAGACGATTGACAACTATATCGCCTATCTCGTTTGTGCATTCAAAATCAAAATTCAGTATTCTTTCAAGCCCGTCCTGCGAAATATCAATCAGCTTTCCGCCGCCGAGATGCTTTCTCATAAGCATACAGAACATAGGCGGGCTTTTCGGATTTTCGGGCGTGATGTCCGTTATATTCGCCCTCGGCGCCGCCGAATTTGCAGAAAACAGTATTTTTGCGCTGTCGCCGCCGAAAATACGGATAGAAACGATAATCTCGTCACGGGACGGCTGATGGATTTTGTCCACACGTCCGCCTATCAGATTTCTCTCGATAAGCTCACGCTTTATGCGATGTATAAACGCTCCGTCAAGCGACATGATTTCGCCTCCTTTTCCTGTAAAATGCCGACGTTACGGCTGAACAGCCGCCTTGATTATTCCGCTGTTGTGCTCCGCCGTGAACACCTCGGTATCCGCAAAGCGCTCCGCAAGCTTACCTCGCAGAACATCGCAGAGGATTACCTCGCTGTTATAGTGCAGCACGTCGAATACGGCAAGCCCTGCGTTCATTGCGTCTATAAAGATATTCTGCTTTACGTCGCCGCAGAGATAAGCGTCGCACCCTTTTCCGAGCGCATATTTCATTCCGTCGCTCCCAGCTCCCGAGCAAAGCCCGATTTTTGTTATCTCCCTGCCGCAGTCGCAGTATCTGACGCACGGACAGTCGAAAACCTGTCTGCATTTTTCCGCAAGCTCCGACGCCGTGACAGGCGTTTTCAGGGTAACGACCCTGCCGTAGCCGCTGCCGTCGGGATGAACGGGCTGGAGCACCTCCGCTCCGCCGTCTGTGTCGAATGCCAGCATGTCAAGCATTATATCGCTGATACCGCCGTCGGCAATGTCGAAGTTGGTGTGCGCCGAAATAACGCTTATGCCGTTTTTTATAAGATTATGTACAACTGTACCTTTTTTTACGTTTTTAAGCCCCGAAAAAATAACGGGGTGATGGGATACGATAAGGTTTGCGCCCTTTTGCACGCACTCCCCGATTATATCGTTTGTTACGTCAAGACACACGGCGATTTTCGTCACCGCTGCCTCGTCGTCGCCGACAAGTATTCCTGTGTTGTCAAAGCTCCTGTCGGTAAGCCCGAACGGCGCCACGCCGTCAATAAAATCATAAACATCACGGACTGTCATAGCCGCCTCCTGTGATTTCCCGTATTACGCCCGCATACGCCGCATTGCCCCTCGCCATTTTCTCAAGACGTTTCAACACGGAGCCTATGTACTCCTTATCGGTGCATTTTCCGACGAACGCAAACGCCTCGCCGATTTGCACGGATACGCCCGTATGGCGTGCGTGAATGACCGTGTAGTGCTTGCCTCGGACGGAAACTGCGGTTTCGGATATTATTTCAAAGCCCATCCTGTAAAGCTCACGCCGCAGCACCTCATGCTTTGTCATGGGCTGGAGAATAAACCGTGTATACTCGCTTAAAAAGGAGCATCTTGAAATAATGTCGGCGATAAGCTCGCCGCCCATTCCTGCAATAATGACGTCGTCGGCATAGTCGATACCGTCAAGTCCGTCGGTAAGACGGAGCTCCACGCCGTCAACCCCGTACTCCTCAAGCGTTTCCCGAGCCGATTGCAGCGGCATTTCGTTTATGTCGGCGGCAATCATTTTCTTCTGCCCCGTCTGCATAAGATAGCACGCAAGCATACCGTGGTCGGTGCCTATATCTGCGGCGGTGCCGTCACGGCGCACCTGCGCCGCAACTGCCGCAAGCCGCTTGTCAAGGCTTATAAGCTTCATCAGTTGCCGAGAGCAGCGTTAAGCTTTGCTACGAGCTCGTCTGCGTTTACGCCGTGAACAGCGCACGCTTCCGCAACGGATTCTCCTCTTGCGGAGGGACAGCCAAGGCAGTGCATACCCATTTCAAGGAAGTAGGGAGCTGTTGCCTCGCCGTTGAAGTCAAGAATGTCACCGATAATTGTGTCCTTTGTAATAATCATTTTTCTTGGTCCTTTCGTGTGAAGATGTGTACTGAATATACATCTTTTATTATATACCAATTTCGCAGAAATTACAAGTCCCGAGGGACAAAAAAATCGCAGAACGGAAAACGCATGCCGGAGGAATGTTTTTATAAATTTTAATTCCGGCAATTCCTCTCCGAAACAGAATTTTCATTCTTTACAAAATTGATTTTTTGTGGTATACTAAACGATATACAACATTTTGTCATCACACGCCCCTGCGGCGAACGAAAAGGAGCCTGACATGAAACTTATATTTGCTATCGTAAACAACGACGACGCTCACGCTGTTTCATCATCTCTTACAAAAAACGGCTTTATAACCACAAAGCTCGCATCCACAGGCGGTTTCCTGATGTCGGGAAACACGACCTTTATGGCGTGCTGCGAGAACAACAAGGTTGACGACGCCATTGAGATAATCAAAGCAAACTCCCGCAAGAGGACCCAGCTCTATTCCGCTCCGCAGGGCGACATAAGAGACAGCTACACCAGCTTTCCTACCGAGGTTTGCGTAGGCGGAGCCACGGTGTTCGTGACTGATATAGAGAGGTTCGAAAAGCTGTGATACAACTTTACGGCAAGGAAAACCTGACCCGCAGGCTTTCGGAACTGCACAGCTCGGGCAGATTCCCGCACGCCGTTCTCCTGCACGGAGACGACGGCGTGGGCAAGCTTACCGCCGCAAAATATATCGCAATGCTTTCTCTCTGCGAAAAGGGCGGCGACACGCCGTGCGGCGTCTGCGGAGAATGCCGCAGAATTGAAAACGACATTCATCCCGACGTGCTTTTTGTAAGAAAAAGCAGCGACGGAGAAAAATATTCCGTGGGCGAAATGCGGCGGATTATTGAGATGTGCCATCTGCGGCCGAACGATACAAAGCTTCGTGTCATTATTTTTGAAAACGCACACGAGATGCGGCCCGACTGCCAGAATACGCTTCTGAAATTCATCGAGGAGCCTCTGCCGTTCAACCGCTGTGTGTTCACCGCCGACAACGCCTCCGCAATTCTGACCACGATAATTTCAAGAGTGGTTTCGCTTGCGGTTGCGGAGCCGTCTCCCGAGCAGTGCGCAAAGGCGCTTGCCGACTGCGGCGTTCCCGACGGCGAAATATCGGGGCTTATCGCCCTTTACGGCGGGAATATCGGCAAATGTCTCGCAGGGCGTGAAAACGAGGACGAACGCCGTATTTTCGAAACGGTTGCGGAAATCGTCGAAAGCATTGCCGCAGAAAACGAGTTCCTCACTGCCTCGGCATTTTCAAAGCTGTCCTCACGGAATGCCCTGAAAGAAGGTCTGTACCTGCTTACGGCAAAGGTGAATGAGGCAATGAAGCATTCCGTCGGCGTGCATGCCGACAAATCAGCGGCAGCCCTTGCAAGAACAATCCCGCTGAAGAAGCTCTGTGCGATTGCGGAGTTTCTGCGAAAGACTGCGGCGGGCTGCGAGTTCAACCCGAATATACAGCTTGCGTGCGCATACTGTGCAAGCGGCATTTTTCAGATAATTCAGCAAAGGAAAGGTTAATATATGATAGAAATTATCGGCGTCAGATTTAAAGAAATCGGCAAAATATACTATTTCTCGCCCAAAAAGCTCACTATCCCCGCAGGCGAAACGGTAATCGTTGAAACGGCGAGGGGCGTTGAGTACGGCATTGTTGTCATCCCCAACCGAATGATACCCAAGGAGAGCGTCGTTCAGCCGCTCAAGGAAATAATCCGCATCGCAACAAAGGCCGACCTCAAAACGATTGAAAACAACAAGCTCAAGGAGCAGGAAATCCTCCGCACTTTTATAAAGAAAATCGAAGAGCATAAGCTCGACATGAAGGCAACCGACGTTGACTACACCTTTGACGGCAGCAAAATTCTGTTCTATTTTACCGCCGAAAACCGTGTTGACTTCCGTGAGCTCGTAAAGGACCTCGCAGGACTGTTCCATACGAGAATAGAACTGCGTCAGATAGGCGTGCGTGACGAGGCGAAAATGCTCGGCGGGCTCGGCATATGCGGCCGTCCGTTCTGCTGCTCCAGCTTCCTCGGAGAGTTTCAGCCCGTTTCGATTAAAATGGCAAAGGAACAGTCCCTCTCCCTCAATCCCACAAAAATTTCGGGCACCTGCGGCAGACTTATGTGCTGTCTGAAATACGAGCAGAACTGCTACGAGGAGCTCCTCAAAATAACGCCCAAGGTTGACGCATACGTCGAAACCGCCGAGGGCAGAGGCGTTGTCGCCGAGGCAAATATCCTTACGGGTATGCTCAAGGTGCGGCTCGACAAGAACAAGGACGCCGCTCCGATTTCGGTAAAGCGTGACGACGTAAAGCTCATCAAGGACGCAAAAATCCGTGTAAACCGTGACGAAATTGCGGCACTCAAATCCCTTGAGGACTGATTTAATTTATAGCTTGTTTGGGAGACTGTGATTTCAGTCTCCCTTTTTTGCTCCCGTGCGTTTTTCTGTGCGTGTGTGCCGAAATACTGCCTGTTTTTTCGGCGGAAGCAATAAAGCCATGATTTATGTGTACCACAAGTCGGGAATAAAAAAACCGTGCAGGTTTTGGTGCGTCCGCCATATAGAAGTTTTTAACCCCGCCGTTTTGCAAC
>JAZNLN010000063.1:0-4038 GCA_045579125.1 Ruminiclostridium sp. | reverse complement strand
TCGGTTGAGGATATGCTCATGCCCCTGGTTGCGGTAGTTCCGCTCCAGCTTATTGCGTATTACACTTCCGTTCTGCGTGGCAACGACGTAGACAAACCGAGAAATCTCGCAAAATCCGTAACCGTCGAATAAACGGTCATCTTCCAAAACGGAGAATTTTATGAACATGGACGAAAAAAATACAACTGAATATTACGACGTTGAGGAAGAATACACCGAAAACGGAGAGTACGCCGAAATAACCCCGATGTGGGACTATCTCGCCGAATGCCGCATTCCGATTGTTATGTACGGCATGGGCGAGGGCGCAGTCAAGATAATGCGGGTTATGGAACGCCACGGAATAAAGCCGCACGAGTTTATGGCAAGCGACGATTTCGTGCGTGGCCACGAGTTCCTCGGCTACAAGGTGAGAAAGCTGTCCGAGCTTGAGGAAATGTACGATGATTTCGCTGTTATCATCTGTTTCGGGACAGCACTCCCCGAGGTCATGCAAAGAATTTACGCCATAGCCGAACGCCATCCCGTTTTTGTGCCGGATGTTTCCGTTATAGGCGACTCGCTTTTCGACGAGGAGTATGTCAGCGAAAACGAATACCGCCTTATGACGGTGCGCTCTATGCTTGCGGACAGCCGTTCAAAAGAGGTTTTCGACAGCTGGCTGAAATTCAGATTAAGCGGCTCGCTTGAACATCTGCGCATGATGGAGGACAGCCGTGAGGCGGCGCTTTCTCTTCTCGGGATAGGCAAAAAAGAAATTTTCGTCGACCTGGGCGCATACAACGGCGACACGGTTGAGGAATTTCTTATACATTCCGACAGACAGTTCGAAAAAATATACGCATTTGAGCCCGATGAAAGAAATTTCGGACGCCTCAAACGGAGGCACTATGCACTCCCGCAGAATAAATTTATTCCGCTGCACGCTGCGGCATGGAACTGCGACGACACGCTTACGTTCTACCGAAAGGCGGGCAGAAATTCATCGCTCGCCGACAACATTTCCGAGAAAACCAAGGGTCGGGAAATAAAAATTCCCGCACGGAGCGTTGACAGCGTGCTCGGCGGAGAAAAAGCCACAATAATCAAATTTGACGTGGAGGGCAGCGAAAAGGAAGCGCTGCTCGGCTGCGAAAAGACTATAAAAAAATATCACCCAAGGCTTATCGTTTCGATGTATCACCGCAACGAGGACCTGATAGAGCTGCCGCTGCTTATAAGCAAGCTTGCGCCCGGATATAAATTCTATCTGCGGCACCAGCCCTGTTTCCCCGCATGGGATACCGAACTATACTGCATTTACTGATAAAGGACGTTATACGCAATGAAAAAACTGCTGATTTTCTTTCTGATAATCGTCGTGCTCGGCGTTGTTGCAGGTTTTGCATACCTTGAGCTTGTCGTACCCGAAATCGCATTCGTTTCGGATGTCGAAAAGAAATACGACGAGGACGAGGAGCACCTCAACGAGTACAAAATAAACCGCCTTTACAGCTCAAACGTGGATTTTGAGGGGCTTGCAAAGTCGCTCGAAGAATCGCTCGTTTCCGTTGAGTTCACAGAAGAGGACATACTCCGTGCCGCACTCCAGTCGGGCACGCCTGAGTTCTTCCCCGCTTTTTATATCAAATCCGAGCTGTCGGACGAGCTTGACGGATTCTATCTGACGGGACACGTTCAGCAGGAAATCGCCTCGGGACAGGTAGACACACGCTTTCAGATTCAGAATCTCCGTGCGGAGATGATTACGACGGGCGGGCTCACTATCGAAAAAACAACAAATCTTGTCGACGACAAGGACGTAAACTACAAGGCGGCAGTTATCTCCGAAACACAGACGCAGATGACTCTCGAATGCGGCACGATAGCAAAATACAAGGTTAAGTTCAACGGCACAGAGGGACAGGTAATCCTGCAATACACATTTGACGTATACAGCGCAACCCTGCTTACCCATGAGGCGCTTTCCCGCCAGCTGCTCCAGATTTACGCAGACGTTACAACCGACGAAACAGGAAATTTAGTCGTGACGTACAGTCACACCGATTACTCAACCATCGACGAGCTTGCCGAGGCTATGCTCCCCGAGGAAGATACGGCGGAGAATGAAGCCGAATAGCACACGAAATGTCAGCATAACGTGCTTTTTGTTGGAATAAAACACCAAAACATGGTAAAAATATAAATAAAAACAGTTAATTTATCTGAATTTACATTGTTTTTTTGCAAGTTGGCTTTTTTTCACTTGCAAAATTCCAATATATGGATTATAATATAATACAGTAAAATAACATAACCATATGAAAAGGAATCAACAGCTATGGAACTGAAAAACATGACAAAGGAAGCGCTTTCCGAGCTCAAATCGGAGCTTGAAAAGGAATACGGCACATATAAAGAGAAAAACCTGAAGCTCGATATGTCAAGAGGCAAGCCCGCCCCTGACCAGCTTGACCTTTCAATAGAAATGCTGACTCACTGCCTTGACGGCGACTACGCATCCGAAAACGGCATCGACTGCCGCAACTACGGCGTACTCGACGGTATCCCCGAGGCAAAAAGACTGCTGATGCCCATGCTCGGCGTAGGCGAAGACGAAATTATCGTCGGTGGAAACTCCAGCCTCCAGCTTATGTACGATACAATCGCAAAGGCAATGCTCCTCGGCGTAAACGGCGGCAAAAAGCCCTGGTGCAAGAACGAGCATGTAAAGTTCCTCTGTCCCGCTCCCGGCTACGACAGACATTTTGCAATCTGCGAAAGCATGGGAATTGAAATGATTACAGTTCCTTATCTTGCAGACGGCCCCGATATGGACATTGTAGAAAAGCTCGTTTCCGAGGACGAGGAAATCAAGGGTATCTGGTGCGTTCCGATGTACTCCAACCCCAGCGGAATCACATACTCCGACAAGGTTGTAAAGCGTTTTGCAAGCCTTTCTCCCAAGGCGGATGATTTCCGCATTTTCTGGGACAACGCATACTGCGTGCACCATCTCACAGACACACCCGACTCTCTGCTGAACATTCTTGACGAGTGCAAGAAAACGGGCAAGGAGAACATGGTTTACATGTTCACATCCACATCGAAGGTTTCTTTCCCCGGCGGCGGTCTTGCATGCATAGGCGCAAGTGCGGCCAATATCGCATTCCTCAAAAACCAGATGGGAAATCAGACTATCGGCTACGATAAGCTCAACCAGCTCCGTCATGCCAAGTTTTTCAAGGATTTCGACGGTATCAAGGCTCACATGCTCAAGCACAGAGCAATCATCGCTCCCAAGTTTGAGGTTGTTATAAATACTCTCGAAAAGGAAATTGCGCCTCTCGGAATTGCCAAGTGGCACAATCCCAACGGCGGATATTTCGTATCGTTCGAAGGTCTTGACAACACAGCAAAGCGCATTGTGGCACTTTGCAAGGAAGCAGGCGTTGTTCTGACAGGTGCAGGCGCAACATACCCCTACGGCAAGGACCCGCACGACAATAATATCAGAATTGCTCCCACATACCCCACGGTATCCGAGCTCCAGTCTGCAATGGACATCTTCTGCGTGAGCGTAAAGCTCGCAAGCGTAGAAGCACTTCTCGCATAAACACTGTTGATATACAGCTTAACGCCCGATGCACTCGGGCGAATACGCACCTGTAGCTCAGCTGGATAGAGCAATAGCCTCCGACGCTATGTGCCGTGCGTTCGAATCGCATCAGGTGTACCAAAAAAATATTCCGTTCCGTTCGATACATGCGGAGCGGAATTGTTTTTTTGCAGTAACCTTGCGATTCGGACGCACAAGAGTTCAGAATCGCATCAGGTGTACCAAAAAAATATTCCGTTCCGTTCGATACATGCGGAGAAGTCGGATCGTAGCCATGTCGTTCTGTGAGCCAAGGAGTTGCAAAGCTGTATTGTCTTCCTAAGACCGCTTGGCCTCCGACTTGTTTTTTTTGCAGTAACCTTGCGATTCGGACGCACAAGAGTTCAGAATCGCATCAGGTGTACCAAAAAAATATTCCGTTCCGTTCGATACATGCGGAG
>JAZNLN010000062.1:0-6065 GCA_045579125.1 Ruminiclostridium sp. | reverse complement strand
GGCAAGACCGTTTTGGATCTGACTCTGAAACGGTCTTTTATAAAAAATATAAAAAATATAAATTTTTTTCAAAAACCCCTTTACAAATACAAAATTATGTGATATAATATTAAAGTCGTCAGGAGATGACAGCATGTTATGATTTGATTCGGCTTTAAAAAAATATTTTTAAAAAATATTAAAAAAGGTATTGACAAATCAAAATAAATATGTTATAATATATAAACGTTGAGGCTGGTGTAGCTCAGTTGGTAGAGCAGCTGATTTGTAATCAGCAGGTCGGGGGTTCGAGTCCGTCCACCAGCTCCATTTTTTTGAAAAAATATATATGGGAGTGTTCCCGAGTGGCCAAAGGGGACAGACTGTAAATCTGTTGCGTTTTCGCTTCGGTGGTCCGAATCCACCCGCTCCCACCAAAAATCCAAGCCTTTTGACTTGGATTTTTTTGTTGGAATAACTCTTTGTTATTAAATCCATTTCATAGAACTGCATGGATTATTTTAAACGAAATCAAGATAAGGGTAATCTATGGAAAGAATTTTTATAAAAAATTTATTTGATTTATCACACTCTGCGGCAGGCGAGTATCTGTCAGGGTTTATGTATCCGTGGGAAGCGCTAAATGGCATTGCTGACTTTATTGTTAAGTTAGGGGATAAAATTGATAAAAGCGAATACGTCAGTCCTGCACCTAATATTTGGATTCATAAAACTGCTAATATATATTCATCTGCGTTTGTTGTCGGTCCGTGCATTGTTGGCGCTTATACTGAAATTCGTCATTGCGCTTTTATACGTGGCGGAGTTCTTATCGGAGAAAATTGTGTGGTAGGCAATTCTTCGGAAGTGAAGAATTCTATAATTTTTGATAATGTTCAGATTCCCCATTTTAATTATGTGGGCGACAGTATACTTGGATATAAGTCGCACATGGGAGCGGGTGCGATTACTTCTAATGTTAAATCTGATAAAACTGATATAACAGTAAAATATAATGACAAAGTAATCGAAACAGGTATGAGAAAAGTTGGAGCTATGCTCGGAGACTATGTTGAAGTCGGCTGTAACAGCGTCCTGAATCCCGGGACGATAATCGGCAGAAATTCAAATATATATCCTATATGCAGTGTTCGTGGCGTTATAAACGAGAACAGTATATATAAAGCAGACGGCATAATAATTGAGAAAAAATAACCTTAAAAAGCGGCTATTCAAAAAGAATAACCGCTTTTCTTTATTTGTATTCAACATTATCCGATACATAAGGCCTGATTCGCAGGGGAATATCGAGGTCGCTTGCACGTACTCTGCATGCTTCGATTTCATCGTCCATATTGCCTGTGTCTACAACGGTAAAAGTGACGTCCTTAATACACGATTTTGCAAGTATAGCAAAATTCAGCATTGAATTGTATGACGGAAGACCGAACTTTGAATTTGTAACAGCAAGATATTTATCGGGGTCAGACGCATTAAGACTTATTGAAATGCTGTCGATAAGCCCTTTCATTGAATAAATATCGAATCGTGGATTCATAAAGCCGACAAGACCATTTGTGTTTATTCTGATACGCATTTTTGAGTTCGTTTTTATGTATCTGGCAACCTCCATCAAAACGTCAATCCGCTCCATCGGCTCGCCGTAACCACAGAAAACAACCTCGTTTATATCGGTTTTATCCGCATCGTTAAAGGCTTGGATTATTTCGTCGGTATCAGGCTCGTGTTCAAGCCACAGGCTGTCATTACCTGCAATGCTGTCACCGCCTTTTCTTATGCAGAACGTGCATGCGCAAGGACATTTGTTGGTAATATTGGCATATAGCTTTCCGTCGAATCTGTAAAAAATAGTCATACTTTTTCTCCCTTATACTTTCAATGCTCCGTTGCCTTTTTGCAGTGCAATAGTGCCTGTTCTCACCGTTTCTTTTATACCGTACGGCTTTAACAGTTCCTCAAAGGTTTTTATTTTTTCTTTCGTATCAGACAGCTCTAATGTCATAGTGTCTATGCTTGTGTCTGCTATTTTAGCTTTTGACAGTTCTGCTATTGTTATCAGTTCAGCACGCTGTGCGGAACTGCATCCGACTTTAATCATAACGAGCTCACGCTCCAGCAAATCGTCGTTTTTCAGAGTTTTAACCTTGATAACATCAATAAGCTTGTTGAGCTGTTTTTCTATCTGCTCAAGTGTATAATCGCTGCCGTCGGCGACTATTGTAATTCTTGATACGGAATCGGTATCGGTGACACCTACGGCAAGACTGTTGATATTGTAGCCACGGCGGGCGAATAAGCCCGAAATACGAGCCAGAACGCCTGCGTGATTTTCTACGAGTATGGAAATTGTGTGCTTCATAATACAATTCCTTTCGGTTAAAAACTATTGCTGAAACTGTCGTAGTCTTCGTCAACAGAAACCATCAGCAAAAAGCTTTCCTCTGAATTTATCATTTCCCTGAGTGCGTCTTCGATTTCGTTTTCTGAGGAAATTGCTTTTCCTTTTATTCCGTATGCGCTGGCTATCTTGACGAAGTCGGGGTTGCAGTCAAGAGTTGATGCGTAGATATTGCCGCCGAATTGTTTTTTCTGTATTTCTCTTACAAGACCAAGTGAGCGGTTGCATATTACGATGATTTTTACAGCAATATCATGCTGTACTGCCGTTGCAAGCTCCATCATCATCATCTGCATACTTCCGTCGCCGCATATTGCTATTACTTCCGACTGTTGATTTGCTTTTTTCGCACCTATTGCGGCAGGGAGCGAATAGCCCATAGTACCCATACCGCCCGATGTCATAAATCGTACATTATCAGCGTCGAGCAGATTTGCGGTCCATATCTGGTTTTGACCCACGTCGGCGATTACAGTTGTTTTTTCTGAAAGCATGCCGTTTAATTTATCAAACAGCTCCAAAGGGATGATTCCCGACTTTCCGTCTGTATTTTTTTGGGTCAGCTGTTCAAGCTTTTTTTCTGCATTAAGCTCGGAAATCCAGTCGTCGTGCCGCATCTCGTCAACACAGTCAAGTATTTGTCCGAGAGCGTGCTTTAAACTGCACACTATCGGAATTGATGCGGTAATGTTTTTGCCTATTTCAGCGGGGTCGATGTCGATATGTACAATCTTTTTCGAATTGTCGTTAGTAATAGGGCTTCTGTCGCCGACCCTTGCGCCGAGAAGAATAAGCAGGTCGCAGTTCTTTATTGCATAATTGGCTGTGTTTTTTCCTATTGTGCCGTGCAGGCCGTAGTGCAGGGGATGTCTTATGTTAATGGAAGAAAGCCCCATCAGAGTTGTGATTACAGGTATCTGACATTTTTCCGCAAACGTAACCATATCATAGCAGCTGTCCGATGTAAACAGCCCGCCGCCTGCGCAGATAAGAGGCTTCTTTGCTTCCTTCAGCGCTTCGGAAAATCTTTTTATCTGGAGTTTATTTCCAAGACTGCTCGGTTTGTAACTCCGTATGTCAATTTTTTCCGGATATGAAAAGCTTGTTTTCATTTTCTGTATGTCGACAGGAATATCTATTAAAACAGGTCCGGGTCTGCCGCTGCCTGCGATGTAAAATGCTTTTTTTATACATTCGCATATTTCGTCAGGCGATTTTATCAAAAAGCTGTGCTTTACAAACGGTTCGGCAGAGCCTGTTATATCCGCTTCCTGAAAAACGTCACGTCCGATAAGTTCCGAGCTTACCTGTCCTGTGATAGCTACAAGGGGAATGCTGTCCATGTATGCCGTTGCAATGGCTGTAATAAGGTTTGTTGCGCCCGGACCGGACGTTGTAACGCATACAGCAGGGGTATGCATTATTCGTGCATACCCGCTTGCGGCGTGTCCTGCGTTTGCCTCGTGGCGAACAAGGACATGTTCAATATCCGATTTTGAAAGTGCTTCGTAAAACGGGCATATTGCGGCGCCCGGATAACCGAAAACAGTCTTGATTTTTTCTGCCTCAAGGCATTTTACCATAGCTTCAGCTACGGTCATTTCTGTACCCTTCAAAAGAATATCCTTTCGTCAGCCGATTTTAACAGGGTTGATTTTCCATATTTCTTCGGCGTATTGCTTTATAGTTCTGTCTGAACTGAATTTGCCTGCGCTTGCCATGTTCATCCAGCATTTCTTTGCAAATTTGAGTTTGTCTTTATAATCCTTGTTGATTTGGAGTTTTGCCTTGACGTAACTTTCGAGGTCGCCGATGAGATGATAATTATCGGGTCTGTGCCAGGATGCGCCGTCAAGCAGAGAGAAGTAAAGTTCTCTGAATACGCCGCTTCCACCGTCGTCAAATGTTCCGTCGATAAGCGTTCTTATTACTTGTGCAATTTTTTCGTTATGCTGCATGATGTATCTCGGGTCATAAATCTTCATGATTTCTTCGAGCTCTTCAACTGTTGCGCCGAAGATGTAGTTGTTTTCCTTGCCCGCTTCTTCGACTATTTCAACGTTTGCGCCGTCGAGAGTGCCGAGTGTAACGGTACCGTTAAGCATGAGCTTCATATTGCCTGTGCCGCTTGCTTCTGTACCTGCGGTTGAAATCTGTTCGGAGACATCTGCTGCTGTAACAAGCTTTTCGGCATAGCTTACACGATAATTCTGAACGAATACCACCTTGAGCAGGTCCTTGGTATCGGGGTCGTTGTTTACGAGTCTGCCGATTTCGTTGATATACTTGATTATACCCTTTGCACGTCTGTATCCGGGGGCTGATTTTGCGCCGAATATAAATGTCATCGGTGTAAAGTCCTTGATGCTGCCGTCCTTTATACCGAAGTAAATATACATAATGCCAAATGCATTTAAAAGCTGGCGCTTGTATTCGTGGAGACGCTTTATTTGAATATCAAAAATGCTGTCAGGGTTGATTTCGATACCTTCATGCTCCTTGATGTATTCGGCGAGCTGTATTTTTTTCTGCTTTTTGATTTCCATAAAGCGGTTGAGTTCATTGGGATTATCGGCAAACCATTTGAGTGCTGTAATTTTTTCAAGGTCTGTCATCCATTCGTCACCCTTTGTAAGCTCGGTTACGAGAGCGGACAGTTCCTTGTTGCAAAGTGCGAGCCAGCGGCGGGGGGTAATACCGTTTGTTTTGTTCTGGAACTTTTCGGGGTAAATGTCATACCATTCCTTGAGTGCGTCGTTTTTGAGAATTTCGGTATGGATTTCCGCAACGCCGTTTACATAAGTCGAACAATACAGCGCCATTCTTGCCATATGAACGGTTTCTTCGGTAATAATTTTAAGCTTGTATATTTCATCGGGGAGTTTGCCGAGCTTATACATTTCGCCGATAAAAGCCTCGTTAAGCTGAATAATGATTTCGTAAATTCTCGGGAGAATTTCCTTGATATATCCGATGTTCCATTTTTCAAGCGCTTCCGCCATAATCGTATGGTTTGTATAGTTGAATACCTTTTTCGCAATTTCAAGTGCGTTGAAGAAATCAAGCTTTTCCTTGTCAACAAGAATACGGATGAGCTCAGGTATAGCGATAACAGGGTGAGTGTCATTAAGCTGAATAGTTACCTTTTCGTACAGCTTCTTGATATCCCCGCCGTTTGCTTTATATTTTTTTACAATGTCGGCAACCGACGCCGCAGAGAAGAAGTATTCCTGACGCAGGCGGAGGAGCTTGCCCTCTTTTGTGTCGTCATTTGGATACAGAACTCTGGATATATCTTCGGCACAGCGCTGTTCGATGCATGCCTGTTCATATTTCTGTTCGTTGAAAAGCGTAAAATCAAATTCGTTTACAGGTTCCGACTGCCATAGGCGCAGAGTGCCTATGTTATTGGTTTTACAGCCTATTATCGGCATATCGTAAGGCACAGCGAGGACAGTTCTGTCCGCAAACTCTATTTCAACAATATCGGAGTTTACACGCTTGCTCCAGGGGTCGCCGAATTTCTGCCAATTATCCGCATATTCGCACTGGTGTCCGTTTTCGATTGTCTGTTTGAAAAGACCGTATTTATAGCGTATGCCGTAACCGTCGAGGGGGAGATTGAGTGTTGCGGCACTGTCAAGGAAGCATGCGGCAAGTCTGCCGA
>JAZNLN010000061.1:0-3764 GCA_045579125.1 Ruminiclostridium sp. | reverse complement strand
GCTTGTGCGACAGCCTTCGGTGTTCTTATCGCTAAATTTATGAACCTCTTCCTTCCCGAGGGAAAGAAGATCAATCCCCTTATCGGTTCCGCCGGTGTTTCTGCCGTTCCTATGGCTGCCCGTGTTTCGCAGAAGGTCGGCCAGCAGGAAAACCCCTCCAACTTCCTTCTCATGCATGCCATGGGTCCGAATGTTGCGGGCGTTATCGGCTCGGCAGTTGCGGCAGGTATTCTGCTTGCGATTTTCGGCTGATAAAAGGCATTATAAAAGTAAAACCGCTGAACGGGTGCACCGTTCGGCGGTTTTTTGTATCGGGGCTCACGCCCTCGGAAAACAGTAAAAATATGCTAAAAAAGTTTTTCCAAGCCCGTAAAAGGCTTGGAAAAATTTACTGTGAAATTGTAGTTTTGCCTGCTCTCTGCATTTTATCTTCCGCCCGCAAGCTTTTCTGCAAGCCTGTCAAGCAGGAGCACTGCGTTCGTTCTGACCTCACGGCTTTTGTATACGCCTGCGTCAGCAAGCTCGCTTGCTTTTTTTGCATACGCCGCCGCAGCCTGAAGCTCGCCGTTTTTCTCGGATATTTCCGCCTTTGCGATGTACGAGCGGGCAAGCAAAGCCGCCGCCTCGTCGTAGATTACGCTTCCCTCGTCCTCCGCATAAGAGGAGAGCTTTTCGATTGTAAGAAGATAATCTCCCGTTTTATATGCGTCCTTTGCACAGTTGAGTGTCGTCATATGCTCGGGGCCGCACACAGAAAGCACCGACGCCTCATCCTCGTCGTTGACAAGGTACATAATCGGAAGCTCCAGTACTCCCGCAAGGTATTCGAGAGTTTTTATCGACGGGTTTGCCGTGCCGCTTTCAATCTGGCTGAGCATATTTCTCGTAATAAAGTTGCCCACGACCTCCGACTGCGTCATTTTTTTCGCAATCCGTGCCTCTTTTATTCTTTTGCCGAGTTCAACACTGTTCATTATACACACCCTTTCAGCAGTCAATTAAATATGTAAATCTGATTTACATATAGTTTAGCACAAAGGAGCAAAAAAATCAACAGTCCAAGGGCAAAAAAATCAAATTTGTAGACTGTGACAAATGTAATTATCTGTATTTATGCATACCGACGAAAATGTGGTTTGGTGTCATTTTTTGAAACAAAATGATTGACAAAGAATAAAAATATGATATAATTTAGGTAAATGGAATTTACAAGCGTGGTTTTGAATATACTTCGCTTGTATACAATATTATAAAAGAGATGAAAGGGCGGTATGAGTATGGAATGGTTTGGAAATTGGTGGGCAGGACTTGAACTGCTTGAGCAGATTTTGTACTGTATAGCTGTTCCCGCAACGCTTGTGCTTATTATACAGATAGTTCTTATTTTCCTGGGCGCAGGCGACACGGGCGAGGGCTTCAACCCCAGCGACACGTCGGGCTTTGACGGCACGGAGCTTTCTCCGACAGATGTCGGCGCAGAGCTTATCGACGCAACCGACATAAATCTTGACGGCGGAAATCCCGCAGATATGTCCTCCATGCGTTTCTTTACGCTCCAGGGCATTATCTCGTTCCTGTGTGTTTTCGGCTGGAGTGCTATCGGCGCATACTCCGCAAGTAAAAATGTTATTATCACCTTTGCGGTAGCGTTTGTGCTTGGTGCGGCGGCGATGTTTGCGGTTGCGAAGATACTTCAGCTTTCGGCAAAGCTTGCACAGAACGGCAATATAAACGTCAAAAATCTTCTCGGAGAAAACGGAACGGTGTATATTCCCATTCCCGCCGACGAAAAGGGCACGGGCAAGGTTATGCTGACGGTCGGCGAGAGATATGTCGAATACGACGCCATAACCGAAAGCGGCGAGGCTCTTGCAAGCAACACTCCCATAAGAGTAACGGATATACGAAACGAAAATCTGCTTGTAGTTGAAAAGGCATAATTACGGCTCACGCCGTAACGAAGTGCTCCGAGGAGGAAGAATATGTCCCTTGAAACCATGACTCTGATATATGTCCTGACTGTTGCGCTTATAATAGTCACGGGACTGGTTTTTCTGAAGTATTATTCAAAAACGCATCAGGGCGAGGACGACGCAAAGAATGCGGGTAAAGTCAAATTCTGCAAAAATGAGTACGGAGATGTAGTGCGTCCGTCGGAACTGAAAAGCAAGGCGAAGCTGACGATGAAAAAGGAGTTTTTCTACATCGACCCCGCTCCACGCAGAGTTACGGCGTACGCCGAGGGCTCCCGGACGGAGGACAATGTTGAGCTGAAGCTTACTCTTGATTTTATGGCGTATATTCCCGCTGATTTTCTTGATATGGCGGCACAGCATGTTTTCGGAATGAACGACGAGGCTATTGACGAACTGCTTGAGGAGCTTGCGTCGAACGCCGTTACGAAATACATAACGACGATAAAAAGCACTATCCCCGAGGACGAAATGAAAACGGGGCTTCAGAAGTGTATTCATTCTGCAGTGTACTCGTTCGGGTACAGTGCGGGCAAGGTTGAAAACCTTAAAATCATAAGACAGTAAGGCGCCGCATGCGGAGTGCCTTAAACGGCGGAGACGCCCGAATATATGGAGCATAAGGAGGAAAAAAATATGCCCGAATCAATTATCATTGCAATCTGCGTCGGAGTAATCGTACTTTTTGCGCTGATTGCGGGAATCCTTTCACGTTACCGCAAATGTCCTTCGGACAAGATACTCGTTATCTACGGTAAGGTAGGTTCCGAAAAGAACGGCCAGGCAAGAAGCGCACGATGCATTCACGGCGGCGCCGCATTTATCGTGCCGATTATCCAGTCGTACCAGTACATGGACCTGACCCCTATCTCAATCAACGTTGACCTCAAAAACGCACTTTCCAAGCAGAACATCCGTGTTGACGTACCCTCCAGCTTTACGGTTGGTATTTCGACAGAGCCGGGTATCATGCAGAACGCCGCAGAAAGACTGCTCGGTCTGAAGATGAACCAGGTTCAGGAGCTCGCAAAGGATATTATCTTCGGTCAGCTCCGTCTTGTTATTGCGACAATGGAAATCGAGGAAATCAACACAGACCGTGACAAGTTCCTCGTAGCTGTTTCCAACAACGTAGAAATTGAACTCCGTAAAATCGGTCTTCGTCTTATCAACGTAAACGTAACCGATATCCGTGACGAATCCGGATATATCGAGGCTCTCGGTAAAGAGGCTGCTGCGAAGGCTATCAACGATGCGAAGAAATCCGTTGCCGAAAAGAACAAGGACGGTGAAATCGGTCAGGCAAACGCACAGCGTGACCAGCGTATCGAGGTTGCAGCTGCAAATGCACAGGCTATTCAGGGTGAAAACGATTCGAGAGTAGCAGTTGCACAGTCCGAGGCATTAAGACGTGAACGTGAGGCGGAAGCACTCCGCCAGGCTACCGCTGCCGAAGCCGTACAGGCTGCAAAGGCAAAGGAAGAAGCATACGTTGCTCAGAAGCTTGCCGAAGAAACTCGTGCCGAGCTTGAAAGAGCAACCCAGCAGGCAGACGTTATCGTCAAGGCGCAGATTGCAAAGCAGCAGGCAGAAATCGCCGCTGAAGCAGAAGCTGAAGTTCTCCGCCGCAAGGCAAAGGGTGAAGCTGACGCTATCTCCGCAAAACTCGAAGCACAGGCTAACGGTGCTCGTGAAATTCTTCAGAAGCAGGCAGAAGGTATGCAGTCCCTCGTTAATTCCGCAGGTTCTGCCGATGACGCTGTTAAGCTCCTTATGGCTGACAAGATGGAA
>JAZNLN010000060.1:0-8488 GCA_045579125.1 Ruminiclostridium sp. | reverse complement strand
GGTTACATAAATTTACAGCCTCGGGTCTGACGGCCCGAGGTTTTCTTTTCTTCCGCACTTTTCGGCAGAAAAATGCACGCCTTTTTGCGTAAGTCGGAGGCCAAGCGGTCTTAGGAAGACAATACAGCTTTGCAACTCCTTGGCTCACAGAACGACATGGCTACGATCCGACTTGGTTACATAAATTTACAGCCTCGGGTCTGACGGCCCGAGGTTTTCTTTTCTTCCGCACTTTTCGGCAGAAAAATGCACGCCTTTTTGCGTGCAGCAAAAAAATTTTCAAAAAACTATTGACAAATCCGGAAAAATGTATTATACTCTCTTTAGTACATAAAAGCTTTAAAACTTAAAAGCTTAAAATGAATAAAGCATAAGGAGATACTAAAATGATACTTTTACTTAAAAAGAATGCGGAGCAGAATAAAATAGACGCTCTTGAAAAAAGACTTGAGGAGATGGGCTTCCGCCTTAATGTCAGCGTTGGTACCGACCACACAATCGTCGGTCTTATCGGCGACACGTCCCGAATCGACCTTGAAAGCGTAACCACGCTCTCCGACATCATCGACAGCGCAAAGAGAATTTCCGAGCCTTTCAAGGCGGCTAACAGAAAATTCCACCCCGACGACACGATTATCGACGTTTCGGGCAGAAAAATCGGCGAGGGCTTTTTCCACGTCATCTCGGGTCCGTGCAGCGTTGAGAGCGAGGAGCAGATAATCAAGGTAGCACGCTCGGTAAAGGCAAGCGGCGCAACACTCCTCCGAGGCGGCGCATTCAAGCCCCGCACATCGCCCTACTCGTTCCAGGGTCTCCACGGCGAGGGCATAAAGCTCCTGCTTGAGGCGAAAAAGGACACAGGACTGCCTATTGTTACCGAAATTATGAACTTACAGCATATTGACCTGTTTGCGGACGTTGACGTTATCCAGGTCGGCGCAAGAAATATGCAGAACTTCGACCTGCTCAAGGAGCTCGGCCACTCCGACAAGCCCATACTGCTCAAGAGAGGACTTGCGAACACGCTTGAGGAGTTCCTCATGAGCGCAGAATACATCATGGCGGGCGGAAACAAGAACATCATTCTCTGCGAGAGAGGTATCCGCACGTTTGAAACAATGACAAGAAATACGCTCGATTTAAGCACAGTTCCCATGCTGAAAAAACTGTCGCACCTTCCTGTTGTTATCGACCCGAGCCATGCGGCAGGCATTCGCTGGATGGTAGAGCCGCTGTCCCGTGCGGCAGTTGCGGCGGGCGCAGACGGACTTATGATAGAGTCGCATAACGACCCCGCTCACGCTCTCTGCGACGGCGCACAGTCGCTTGACCTCGACCAGTTCGAAGCGCTTATGAAGGACATCAAGCGCAGAGCAGAGTTCGAAGGCAGAAAAATGCAGTAATATAACAAAAACGCACGCAGTCGGGTGCACGCCGAATGCGGGTTTTTTATGCGAATAGGGGAGGGGTTAGGGGTGTCCCCCCAAGGGACCCTTTTTTGTTTTGCTTGCAATGGTTACGCCGCTTTAAAGCACTAATGCCAATTTGTATCGTCTTGTCCTTTGGATTTAGTTTTTGTGCTTGTTAAGGGGGCTCCTCGCCCCCAGACAAAGTTTTATTTTGTTTCCTACGAGCGAAACCCCTCGCCCCATTTCTTGTCCCGTCAAGAAATGGGGGTGAGAACTTTTGGGGGGATAAGCCCCATGCCCCCCTTTTTAGTTTTAGTTGCAATAACTGCACCGCTTTAAATCAACGAACGCCTAATTCTTACCAACAACCCTTGTATTTTTATTTAACGTGAGTGCGGTAGGACGGCGCAAAATAGTGTGACTTCCGAATAACTGCACTGCTTTAAATCGGTGATATTCAATCCGTTGTCGTGGTAGGGGTTGTCTGTAAGCAGGGCGGTGTGCGGTGATTTTTGGGGAACTCTCCCCCCCCTTCAAAAGCAAAAAGCCTTCGGGAATACCCCGAAGGCTTTTTCGGCGTGCGCCTTATCAGCAGCAGCCGCCGCAGCCGTTGCCGCAGCCGTTGTTGCCGCAGCCGCAGCTGTTGTCGTTAGAGCCGCATCCGCAGCAGCTGATTAAGAGAATAAGGATGATGATCCAGCAGCAGTTGTTTCCTCCGAACATTATATGTTCCTCCTTGTTTATTATTTAATGAAACGTTTCATAATATAATATATGAACTTCGGGAAAATGTGTTACAGGATTTTCTGAAAAATACATGCGGACGAAAGGAGCAATATATGATAGAGTTCAACGGGTTTACGGAAAAGGCGTCGCTGGCGCTGAACAAGGCGGTGGATTCGGCTATGCTTATGGGGCACACCTACATCGGAAGCGAGCATATCCTCTACGGTCTTGCGGCGGAAAAGATGAGCACGGCACAGCTTGTGCTCCGCCGTCACGGCGTAAACGAAACGGATATTATGACAAAAATGGAGCTTGCGATAGGGCGTGGCGTGCGGACGAAGCTGTCCCTCTCGGACTTCACGCCGAGAGGCAAATCCGTTTTGTCGCAGGCGTACGGCGAGGCGAAGAAATGCGGCAGCGAAAAAGCGGGCACGGAGCACATCCTTGCGGCACTGGCGACGGACGAAAAGAGCTACGGCTCGATTTTCCTCAAGGAGCTGGGCGTGAATACGGCGGCAGTTGCGGATGAGTGCCTGCACGGCACCGTACAGCGTGCGGACCCGAGCCCGTACTCCCCTGCGGGAAAGGTGAAATCCTCGCTTGCAAAATACGGCAGGGATTTGACCGAAATGGCACTGAAGGGTCAGATTGACCCTGTCGTTGCCCGTGACGGAGAGATTGAAAGCGTGATAAGCGTGCTTCTGCGGAGGAGAAAGAACAACCCCTGCCTGACAGGGGAAAGCGGCGTGGGAAAAACGGCGGTCGTTGAGGGACTGGCGCTCCGTATCGTCAGCGGCGACGTGCCCGAGGAGCTCCGCAACCGCCGCATTTTCTCCCTCGACCTTGCGGCAATGCTTGCGGGCGCAAAGTACAGGGGCGATTTTGAGGAGCGGATAAAAAACGCCATGGACGAGGTGACTGCGGACGGAAAGATAATCGTGTTTATCGACGAGCTGCATAATATCATGGGAGCGGGCGCCGCAGAGGGCGCAATCGACGCCGCAAATATACTGAAACCCGTCCTCGCAAGGGGCGAGCTCCGCCTTATCGGTGCGACTACCGCCGCCGAGTACAGAAAATACATCGAAAAGGACGCCGCCCTCGAACGCCGTTTTCAGCCCATAAACGTCCGTGAGCCGAGCGAAAGCAGCACGGTCGCCATTCTCTCCGCCCTGCGTGACAGGTACGAGGCGCACCACGGCGTGAGAATAACCGACGAGGCAATCCGTGCGGCGGTCAGCTTTTCCGTCAGATATATCCCCGACCGATACCTGCCCGACAAGGCGATAGACCTGGTCGACGAGGCGGCGGCGCTGGCGAGGATGAGGGGCGGAAAAACCGAGGCAGACGGAATACTCGAACGTCTGCGGCTTATTTCTGCGGAAAAGGAGAAAGCGGTTGCGGAGCAGTGCTTTGACAAGGCGGGCGAAATTCTGGCGGCGGAAAAGAGCCTCGGGAAAAGGTACGAGGAGCTGAAAAAAGAAAAAAAGGAGCCGACGGAGATAACGGAAAGCGACATCGCCGCCGCAGTTTCCAGGCGGAGCGGCATTCCTGTCGGCAGACTGTGCGGAAACGAGGCGGAAAAGCTTGCGGGTCTGGAGGAGGAGCTGAAAAAGCGTGTAGTCGGGCAGGATTCCGCCGTGAAGGCGGTAGCGGCGGCTATACGCCGTGGGAGAACAGGGCTTAAACGCCGCAGTACCCCGATAGGCTCGTTCGTGTTCCTCGGTCCGACGGGCGTGGGCAAGACGGAGCTTGCAAAGGCGCTGGCGGAGATAATGTTTGACGATAAAAATGCGCTGATACGGCTTGACATGTCCGAGTACATGGAAAGGCACTCGGTTTCCCGCCTTATCGGCCCGCCGCCCGGGTACGTCGGCTTTGAGGAGGGCGGACAGCTGACCGAGCGTGTGCGGAGAAATCCGTACAGCGTCGTACTGCTCGACGAAATCGAAAAGGCGCACAGCGACGTTTCAAATCTCCTGCTCCAGATTCTCGACGACGGCACGCTGACCGCCTCGGACGGCAGAAAGGTGAGCTTTTCGAACACAGTTATCATTATGACAGGCAACCTCGGCGCACGCTACATCACCGAGCAGAGCGCAGTCCTCGGCTTCAGCCGTGAAAACGCCGCCGACGCAGTAAAAAGCCGAGTTCTCGGGGAGCTGAAAAAGCATTTCAGCCCCGAACTTCTCAACAGAATAGACGAAACGCCCGTTTTCTCGCCCCTGTCGCAGGAGGCGGCGCAGACCATCTGCGGGAAAATGGCTCGGGAGGTGTCGGCGCAGGCGGCACGCTCGGGTCTGACGCTGAATTTTACGGACGAGGCGGTCTCCCTGCTTGCAAGGCTCGGCTACGACAGCCGTTTCGGCGCACGCCCTCTCCGAAGAACGATAACCGAGCGGGTGGAAAATCCGCTGTCGGAAATGCTGATAAGCGGGAAAACGGAGTACGGCGACAGGGTGACGGTGAGCGTGAGCGGGGACGAAATCCTGCTCCAATCGGAGAGCGCAAGAGTTGACGGCTGACCGCACAGGCGGAGAACGGAGGTGCACGGTGACGAAAAGCGGAAGAATACACGCAATCGACGAAATCAGGGGGTTCTGCATAATCTGCATGGTTTTTTATCATCTCTGCTTTACGCTGAAATTCAGCTACGGCGTGGATATTCCTATAATGTTCGACGGCTGGTTCACAGCCGTTCAGCAGACCTTTGCGGGCGTTTTCGTGCTCATTTCGGGCGCAGTCTGCAACCTGTCGTCGGGAAATCTGCGGCGTGGTGCGCTATGCGTTTTTGCGGCGGCGGCAGTGAGCGCCGTCACGGCGGTGGCCGTGCCCCATGCGCCCGTCTACTTCGGCATTCTCCACTGCCTCGGAGCGGGCATGCTCGTTTACGGCGTCTGCGGCGGGTTTCTCCGCAGACTGCCCGTTATTCCCTCGGCGGCTGTGTGTGCGGTGTTGTTTGCGGCGACGTACCTTGTTCCCCGTGAGGGGGTAATCGGATTCCCGCTCCTCGGCGCACACCTCCCCGATTTTCTGTACGAAACAACTCTGCTGATGCCGCTCGGAATTATTCCGCCGAGCGTTTCGACGATTGACTATTTTCCGCTCGTGCCTTGGCTTTTCCTGTTCCTGCTCGGTACCTTTGCGGGCGTCCCCCTCGCCGCCTCACGCAAAACGCACAGAATGCACTGTCCCCCGCTCGCCTTTGTCGGCAGGCATTCCCTCGCCGTCTACCTTGCTCACCAGCCGATAATTACAGCGGTGCTGTGGCTGATGCTGTGACGTGCCGTTACATCGCTCCGATAATGTAACCTAAATGTAATTTTGTTGAAATCTCTCTTTGACGAATTGGTAATTTTTACTGAATTTTATTCAATTTATTTTCAGTTTATGGAAAAGTATTGCAAAAAAAACAATAATATTGTATAATAATTACATCGTGAAAAATTGTCATTTCACATTGGGAGTGTTACAATGAAAAACAAGAAAAATTATATAAAAACGAATATACTTATTATAATAGCGATTGTGCTTGCGGTTGCCGCTATCGGCGTGACAGCCGTGCATTTCAGCAGCGGCAGCATAAAGAAAAGCATCTTTGAAATCTCTGTTTCGGAGACGAGCTCGCTTGTTGACGAAACCGCAACCCTTATACAGATGCACGTTGAGGAGCGAAGCGGTATGATGATGCGCTGCGCCGTCCGCCTCGGCAGACCCGACACGGATAAGCGTTCCGTTCTTAATTCATATGCCGACAGCGTTATCTTCGACGTTGTAAAATACTACGGCTTCAACGGCGAAAGCTATTCGAGCAATAACATCGAGATTCCGATTGACTCGCAGACGGCGCTTGAAAAAATTGCCGACGGCGAAGGAAAAGCTGTGTACGATGACAACGCCGAAAACATTTTCAATTATTACATATACCCCGTTACAGACCTTGACGGAGAGGTTATAGGCGCCGCAGTAGGCGCAGTGCGCAAGATTTTCTTCGAACAGATTATTTCGTCTGCTGCGCTTTCCGCTTACGGCGAAATCTACATCTGCAACAGCGACGGAACGGTCGTATTCTCAAGAAGCAGCGGAGAAAAAACGCTTGCCAACGGCGCAAATATCGTAATGGACAATGTTTTCTGCGAGAAGCACAGAACACAGCTCAAGTCCATCGTCGCTATGAAATCGCAGAAGGGCTCGTTTGAGCACAGCATAGGCGAAAAGCCTTACACTGCGCTTTATTCCTCACTCAACACACAGGGCTGGACCCTCCTCGTAATCACTTCGCTCTCCTCCGTTTCGGACAAATATGACGGAATCGTGTCATCCAGCAACACCTTTATCATAACGATAACGATAATGACAGGGCTTGTTGTGATCGCCATGCTGATACTCTTCGGCGTTGAAAAGGCGAAGGTTATCCTTATGACAAAGCAGAAGGAAAACGAAACCGACAAGGACAGCCTCACGGGCTACATGTCCGACAGAGCGTTCAAGGAAAAATGCGTTCAGCGCATGGTCGATATGAGCCAGAACTACGCCATGATTTCCATTGACATCGACAAATTCAAGACCATTAACGACAAGCTCGGCTACGACGGCGGAAACAGCGTTATTCAGCGTGTAGCGGATATTATCAACCGCAACCTTGACGCCGACGATATGTTCGCAAGAGATTCGGGCGACCTTTTCAACATCCTCTGCGCATACAAGAACGAAGAAGAAATAATTGCAAAAATTAAAAATATCATAGAGGACGCAGACTATCAGATAAGCGAATGCAAGCTCATGTTCTCGGCGGGTATATTCCCCATAAAGAACAGAACGCTCAGCATGCGTGCTATCTGCGACAGAAGCAACGTCGCACGCCGCTCTATCAAGAACATAGTCACAAAGAGCCACGCTTTCTTCAACGACAAAATGCTTGAATCGCTCAAAAACGAGCACGAAATCGAAAGCATAATGGAGGAGGCGCTCGAAAAGAAAGAGTTTAAGGTATACCTCCAGCCCAAGTTCAACATGCACGACACCTCGGAGCTTGTCGGCGCAGAGGCGCTCGTGCGCTGGATTCACGGCGACAGATTTATCTCCCCCGGCGAGTTTATTCCCTGCTTCGAAAAGAACGGCTTTGTCAAAAAGCTGGACTTCTACATGTTCGAGGAGGTCTGCCGACTTCAGTGCCACTGGCTCAACAGCGGGCTGAAAATGAACACGATTTCGGTAAACATGTCCCGACTGCACCTGCACGACGACGATTTTGCGGACACTCTTGCGGGAATATGTGCAAAATATTCGATTTCGCCTTCTTACTTTGAAATCGAAATTACGGAAAGCGCCGCCGACGAGAAAATCGACGTGCTCCTCCCCGTATTCAGAAATCTCCACAGCAAGGGCTTCAAAATCTCAATCGACGACTTCGGAACGGGTTACTCCTCGCTCAATATGCTCAAGGACCTGCCTGTTGACGTGCTCAAAATCGACCGTGACTTCCTCGGAAAACAGGACGCTACCGAAAACGCAAAGGTTATTATCTCGCACGTTATCTCCCTTGCCGTTGCGCTCAACATCCGCACGATATGCGAAGGTATAGAAACCGAGGAGCAGTCAGCTCTGCTCAAGGAGCTGGGCTGTGACATGGCGCAGGGCTTCCTCTTTGCAAGACCCATGCCCATCGCAGACTACGAAAAGCTCGCATACGGCGACGCTATCAATGAACAGGCACAGAAAGGAACAGCGAATTGATAAGTCAGGACGAACTGCGTTACCTTGCGCAGCTTGTGGATAACGCCTGCGTTTCCCTTTTCAGCGCAGTCAAGTACATTTATTCAATATCCGACAAGGATTTTTACAACGTAAACGTTAAGGACATTTTCAAGGTAGGCCTCAACGACATTACACGGACCGACAGCTTTGCCAACCTCGGTCTGCGGTTTGACGAACGCAGGCTCGGGGAAATGTCGTCGCCCGATTTTGCGGAGGTGCTGGGGGTACTGCGGTACTCATTTGCGGTGCGCCTGCCGTTTATCCGCAGAATGATGCAGGACTGCCCCTTGAAGGACGGACATTTCAGGGACGCATTCAACATGATTGCCGAGTTCGGCTTCGCAAACCCCGACGGCATAGTTGAGCTGGATTTCAAGACGGCGATGTGGATGGTAAAAAGCCGCAAGCCCGAGCCGAACTACGACACGGACTGGTTCAAGCGCTGGATTTACACCTACGGCAAGGAGCTGTCCGCAATAAATAACAGGAATATGTTTATGCTCGGCTGCGTTGACGCACTTTTCCCGCTGTATTATGCGGCGCTTCAGGAAAAGCTCGTCCAGGCGCTCCAGGGCTGGTACTGAAAATATTTAATC
>JAZNLN010000059.1:0-6700 GCA_045579125.1 Ruminiclostridium sp. | reverse complement strand
AAGCTGTATTGTCTTCCTAAGACCGCTTGGCCTCCGACTTTCCTCACGGGAAAGCCGCATAAAGCCGCATATCATATAAACGGACTTTTCGCCGTGACCGTACGGCAGCTTATCCTCGAAACGGTACGTCGGGACCTTTTCCCATTTGCCCGTTTCCTCGTTTTTTACATTCCTGAAATCCTTTTTGTATGTATCAATCTTGCACATATCATGCAGCAGAGCCACAATCGCAACCGACTCCTCGCTGTATTCAAGCCCGTACGTTTCCTTTACCCTCGGTCGGGAAAGATAGTCCACAAGACAGTGGTATACGTTCAGCGAATGGCGCAGAAGTCCGCCCTCGTAGGACGAATGGTAGCGTGCGCTGGCGGGCGCAGTTGTAAAGTCGCACTTATTGAGAAGATAATCAAGCAGCTTTTCCGACCCCTCTCGGGTTATCTTCGACTTGAATATATCCACAAATTCCTTTACATCTGCCGCACTCATACATGTACCTCTTATTCGTTAATCGTAATTGCATCGGGGAATATGTTCTTGCTTTCTTCCTTGTTGAGGAATGTCGTGCTTACATAACCCTGAATAATTGCGCCGTCGTTTACCGTAATGGTCGATGCGCTTATGTCGCCGAATACAACGGCGTCGGATTTAAGCTCAGCTTTGCCGCCGATATCAAGATTACCCTTGATTTTGCCGTTGATGTTGGCATATGTTGCGCCGACGTCGCCGATAAGGAGAGTATCTCTCTCCATGGAAATTCTGCCCTTCATGCGGACATTTCCCTGCACCTGCGAGGTGAGGAGAGATGCGTTGTTTCCTGCGATATTACCGACAATCTTGCCGTTGAGCACAATGTTTTTCGTTGTTTCAACGTCGCCCTTGATATTGCCGTCGATGTTCATGTTCGCAAACGAACGCACGTTTCCGTCGATAACCGTATTTCTCGATATTACCGTTGTTTCGTTGTCGTCAACCGTGCGCTCCGTGGAGAACGAAATGTCGTCGTTTCGGGGAGCGTATCCGCCGTAGCCCTGCTGTGCATTGTATGCGGGGGGCTGTGTATTGTATGCGGGCTGTCCGCCGAAGCCCTGCGGCTGTGCGTTGTATGCGGGCTGTCCGCCGAAGTTCTGCGGCTGTGCACCGTACGCATTCTGTGCGCCGAAGTCCTGCGGCTGTGCATTGTATGCAGGCTGCTGGTTAATCGGCTGGCGTGCGTAATCGGGAGCGGGCTGCTGGTATGCCTGGCGGCGCTCGTATGCCGCATCATAGCTCTGACCGTCGTAAGCAGTGTTCTGCTCGGGCTGTGCTGCGGGCTGCGGAGCAACCGTTTCGCCTCTGCCGTATGTATTCATATTTACGTCGGGAGCGTCAGCCTGCGCCTTTTTCTCCTCGTCCTCACGAACAAGCGTTTCCTCCGAAGTAAAAACAGTATCGTCGATATCGGATTGCTCGTTTTCAGAGTCCTCCATAGCCTTTTTCAGCTCCTCAACGTTGCTTTTGCTCTCGTTTTTCGTTTCTTCCTTTTTTCCGCCCGTCATTTCACGGAGTGCCTGCGAAAAATTTTCCTTGATACCCATATTTCAACCTTTCCGCCCGTTTCGTCAGAACTGAACAGGCTTGACGTCTTCTGCGAGCTTATCTATTATGTAATTCCCGTTCAGGAGGGCTTTTATTATGTCCTCAAGAACAAGAATTGTATTATATCCGTCAGCGTGGTCGTGCATGAGAATTACCGCACGGTTTACCGCCGCCGTATCGTTCAGTACGCTGTTATACATCTCCGTCCACGTTGCTCCCGCAGCGTCACGGCTGTCAACATTCCAGTCGAAGTACACAAAGCCTCGTCTTGTCATTTCGGCGATTATCGCGTCTCGTGTTTCTCCGTTGAAGTCGTTTATACTGCCGCCGGGGAAACGGAAAAGACTGCATTTCACGCCTGTCGCCTCGTATATTCTGTTGTACGCAATGCTGAAATCCTCAAGGAAGCTCTCAACGCTTGCGTAGATTTTCTTGTACTCGTGGGTTGCGCTGTGAACAGCAATCGTATGACCTTCATCGACAATCTGTTTCATAAGACGGTCGCATTCCTCCGTACCGTTGGGAACGACGAAGAATGTCGCCTTGATGTTGTATTCCTTGAGATAGTACAGGATGCTCGTCGTGTATTTCGACGGACCGTCGTCAAACGTGAGGTACACATAATTCATATCCTGCTTATATACAACGTCCCTCGTTCCCGTAGCGTACAGCTCGGGATAAAGGTCCGCATACGGAGAATCACGGTCAATACCTGTTGTCAGCACCGTTATCTCGTCCGTTGTCTGTTCGGGAGCGGTTGTTGTCACAGGCTCGCTTTCGGAAACATCTCCGCCTGCGTCAATCGCATCGTCGGTCGTTGTTACTTCGGCAAACGTCTGCTCGGCGAGAATCGACGCCTCAACCTGTGCGAATGCCTCCTTGTCCTTTTCGTAAAGTCCGTTCACCAGCTCCGCAGAGGTTATTCCGTTTTCCTCCGCAAGACGGCATATATCGTCAAATGTAAGCGATGTTTCGCCGCTGTAATAATCCACCAGCGCCGAAAGGCTGTTTTTTTCTTCGTTCAGCGCCGCTATTTCCTCCGCCTTGCGGGAATTGTCCGCCGACAGAACAAAGCAGACGATAACGGGTACCAATATCATAAGCGCAAGAAACGCCATTATCAAATGCTTAAAAAACTTAACACTGCCAAAATACAAAACGGCAAAGCCTCCTTATCACAGCGGCGCACCAAAAGCCGCTGATCATTCACTATATATAATACAGTAAAAACGTGCTTTTGTCAAGCTTTTTTGCCTTTTGTCAGCTTTTGGTGCGGGTTTGCGGTGTTTTTTACTGCTCGCTCCGCTTATTCTCCCCCGAAACCGACGCATTTTTTCCCGAAACACGGCGTGCGCCCCACATTTTCCGCAGCCGGGCATGACCGCAGTTTCCGCAGCAGCCACGGCGCACCGCATTGCCGCATGAAGCGGCAACAAAAAGCAATCCCCCTATAATCGGCAAGGGATTGCTTTGCGCAAACGACGGCGGAGCGGTCGTTTGCGGCGGTGCGCCGTGGTTCTCTGCTTTTGCCGCTTTGTTTTTTCGCCCTCGCCGTTTTTTGACATCGAGGAATTGCCCGTTCCTATAAAAGGCGGATTTGCCCAAGGCGGCTCCCTTTCGGGGGACACCTTTGCGCCCTTTGAAAAGGGCGCCCCTAAACTTTTGCACATTTAATTTATAGGCTTTCGCTCCGAAGATAGTGTTTTGCTTGATTTGGGGCGGGAGCTTATTTTTTTACGCACTGCCCCTCCTCCCCGCACGCACAACCATCCCGCACCGCCGTAAAATGCCGCCTGCCGCCGTCATTTTACCCGCTCCTCACTCCGTTCGTCGCCCTCGCTGCGCTCGTGGCGGTGCTGTGTTTGGGCGGGGTGTGGGCGCCATAAGGCAGTTTTGACCCCGCCGCACACGCAAAGTGCGGAACTCCGCTTGTCAGGCGTGCGGCGGATTTGCGAAAGGGGCTCCCTTTAAATTTGCTGTTACGGTTTAATTTGGATATAATTTCCCATTTTTTGCATATAATATGGACAAGTAAAAACCGAGGAGGGATATTTTGACAAAAGGATTAAGCTCCGCAGAGGCGGCAAAACGGCTCGCCGAAAACGGAAGAAATACACTCGGAACGGAAAAGAAAGCCAGCCGCCTCAAAATGTTTACGGGACAGTTCAGGGACGTTATGGTTATGATACTGCTTGCGGCGACGGCGGTTTCGTTCGTTATGGGCGAATATTCCGACGCCGTGACGATTATGATTATCGTCGTTCTGAATGCGGCGCTCGGTTTCGTTCAGGAATACCGCACAGAAAGGACGATTGAATCTCTCAAAAAACTCGCCACGCCGTCCGCCCGTGTAATCCGTGACGGAAAGCCGTGCGATATAAATGCGGAGGAAATCGTTGTCGGCGACGTACTCCTGCTTGAGTCGGGCGATAAAATCGCCGCCGACTGCCGACTGCTTGAAGCGACTGCGCTCGAATGCGACGAATCAATGCTGACGGGCGAAAGCATACCCGCCGCAAAGTGCGTTTCCGCCTGCGACGAGGGCAGTCTGAACCAGACAGGCATGGCGTACATGGGCTGTATCGTCACGAAAGGGCGTGCCGCCGCCGAAGTTGTCCGCACAGGCAAAGCTACGCAGATGGGGCTCGTTTCGGGCATGCTGACCGAAATTGGCGAGGAACAGACGCCCTTGCAGAAAAGACTGGGCGAGCTGGGAAAAATTATCGGCGCAATCTGCATTGCGATATGCGTTCTGGTAAGTCTTGTCGGAATACTGCGTGGCTACGAGCTGTTTGACATGCTTTTTACAGGCATTTCCCTCGCCGTCGCCGCAATACCCGAGGGGCTCCCCGCAACCGTCACCATTTCCCTCGCCCTCGCCGTGAGGCGCATATACAGGCAGAAAGCGCTCGTGCACCGTCTGCATTCGGTCGAAACGCTCGGCTGTACGAATGTTATCTGCACCGATAAGACAGGCACTCTGACAATGAATAAAATGACCGTAACGGAAATGCGGACATTCGGGAAGAAGCCTTTGTCCTCCACGGACAGGAAAATGCTCCTTACCTGCGGAGTACTGTGCAATAACGCCGAAATAACCGCCGACGGACAGGAAATCGGCGACCCGACCGAGGCGGCCCTGCTTAACGCCGCAAGGAAAGAGGGCGTGTCCGTTTCAGGCTACTCACGGATTTCCGAGGTGCCGTTCGACAGTGAAAAACGATGTATGTCGGTAACGGTCAGAAGCCGTGCAGGCGAGGTCTGCGAGTTTATCAAGGGCGCCGCCGACGTTGTTTCCGCCGCCGCTGCGTACATCCTTGCCGACGGCGAGGTGCGGAGCATTACCGCCGCAGACAGGAGAAAAATCTCCGCCGAATGCGACGCAATGGCGGGAAAGGGACTGCGTGTGCTGGCGTTCGCTTATAAACGCTCCGGACAGCATGTTTTTATCGGACTTCAGGGGATGAGCGACCCGCTGCGACCCGAAATACGGAGCGCAGTACGGAAATGCAAGCGGGCGGGCATAAAGCTCGTCATGCTCACAGGCGACCATAAAAGCACAGCGGCGGAAATCGCACGTCAGGCGGGAATACTTGACGGCGGCGAGGTGCTTACGGGAGCGGAGCTTGCAAGACTTTCCGACGACGAGCTCGACAAAAGACTTGACCACATCTCCGTCGTAGCGAGGGTTTCCCCCTCCGACAAGCTCCGCATGGTGCGGGCGTTCAAGCGCAGAGGCGATATAGTCGCAATGACAGGCGACGGCGTAAACGACGCACCCGCCGTAAAAGAGGCGTCAATCGGCGTAGCAATGGGAATTCAGGGCACGGACGTCACCAAGGAGGCGGCGGAGCTTGTACTTCTTGACGACAATTTCGCAACGCTCGTTTCCGCCGTGTCACAGGGACGCACCATCTACGGAAATATCCGCAAGTTCATCCGCTACATGCTCTCGTGCAACATCGGCGAAGTGCTGACAATGCTGCTGGGAATGGTGCTGGGACTGCCTGTGATACTCGTTCCCATTCAGCTGCTGCTTGTCAATCTCGTTACGGACAGTCTGCCTGCGATTGCGTTGGGAATGGAGCCCGAGGATGACAGCGTAATGTCCGTCCCGCCGAGAAAATCCGACGAAAGCATATTCAGCGGCGGGCTTATCCGAAGAATACTCGTAAGGGGCGTTGTTATCGGCGTTTCGACGCTTGCGGCATTCTGTGCGGCATACGGCGGCGGAAGTCTTGAAACCGCACGTACGGCGGCGCTGGCAACGCTTGCGGTGTCACAGCTCGTTTTCGTTTTCGAATGCAAGGACGAAAAAAGGAGCATTTTTACCGCCCGCTACCTCGCAAATCCGTTTCTTCTCTTTGCGGCGGCGGTTTCTCTGACGGTCGTGGCGCTTGCGGTTTTCTTCCCGCCGCTCTGCGGAATATTCGGGAGCGTGCCGCTGTCGCCGCAGAATATAGCAACCGTTGCGGCGCTCGTAGCTATTCCCGCCGTGCTGTCGGGCACGGCAAAGCTTATTTCACGGTGAAGTTACAGCTCGGTTACATTTGACCGTTTTCGGCATTTTTCTAAATGTATCCAAAAATGCATTTTGCATATTCATATTGCACAAGTTTTATATTTACTTTGCAGTATTTTCAACAAAATGATAAAAATTCCATATTTTAGCATTGACAACTCACGTTGCAGGTGCTATACTGTAAGTACACCAAGAGAGTAACATAAAGGGGGCTTGAAACACAGTTCCGGAAGAAACTCCCGTTTGGTAGCAAACTCATCGAAAGGTGAATACGCAAAACTAGAGGGGCTAAGTCGCCGAGGCGATATGCCAGCCAGTTGCCGCTTTTGGTATAGCTTGCCGAGATGTCGGAGTATACCCTTAGTGATTAAGTGAGCAACAAAATAATAATAACCGTTTTGACGCAAACATGTCAAAACGGTTTTCTTTTGGCGTGTCCGCTATACAGAAGTTTTTAACCCCGCCGTTTTGAGAGCAGTGGTCATACAGAACTATTATATGTACTTATCGGTGGACACCTTTCTGAAGAAAGGTTATCCCCCGGGCCCCCTTCCAAAGACTTTTAAGCAAAAAAAACGGATAGGGTCGCTGACCCTATACGGT
>JAZNLN010000058.1:0-7431 GCA_045579125.1 Ruminiclostridium sp. | reverse complement strand
CACTGCTGGAGATGCCACAAGCCCATCATTTACCGTGCAACGGAGCAGTGGTTCTGCTCGGTTGAAAAGTTCGTTGACGAAGCGGTAAAGGCTATTGAAGAGGTACAGTGGATTCCTGCATGGGGCGAAGAACGTATCAAGAACATGGTTCGTGACAGAAGCGACTGGTGCATTTCCCGCCAGCGCCGCTGGGGCGTTCCCATTCCTGTGCTTTACTGCAAGAAGTGCGGTAAGGCGGTTGTAAACGATAAGTCTATCAAGGCTATCTCCGACCTGTTCAGAGCAGAAAGCTCCGACGCATGGTATGCAAAGGACGCAAAGGAATTTATCCCTGCTGACGTTGTATGCGACGAGTGCGGCTGCAATGAATTTGACAAGGAAAACGACATTTTTGACGTTTGGTTTGACTCGGGCTGCTCATGGTCTGCCGTTGTTGACGAGCGTGAGTACCTCGGCAATTCTCCCGCCGACCTGTACCTTGAGGGCTGCGACCAGTACAGAGGCTGGTTCCAGTCGTCGCTGCTGACAAGCGTGGCTACAACGGGACATGCTCCTTACAAGGCAGTATGCACACACGGCTGGATTGTTGACGGCAAGGGTGAAAAGATGTCCAAGTCCAAGGGCAACTACATCGTTCCCGAGGAGGTAATTAACCAGTACGGCGCAGACGTACTCCGTCTGTGGGTAACATCTCTTGACTACCACAACGACGTAAGAGTTTCACAGGATATTCTCAAGCAGTTATCCGAAACATACAGAAAAATCCGCAACACAGCGAGATTTATTCTCGGAAACCTCTGCAACGGCAGCGGCTTCAATCCCGACAAGGATATGGTTGCGCTTGACAAGCTGACTGACCTTGATAAGTGGGCGCTCAGCAAGTACGACCAGCTTATCGACAAGGTAAAGGCGTCCTATGAGGCTATGGACTATTATCACGCATATCACGCTATCAACAGCTTCTGCGTTGTTGATATGTCCAACTTCTATCTTGACATTATCAAGGACAGACTTTACTGCGAAAAGGAAGACAGCGAAAACAGACGTGCCGCACAGACAGCAATGTATATAATCCTCAGCGGTCTTACACGTCTTGTTGCTCCGATTTTAAGCTTTACAGCCGATGAAATCTGGCAGCACATTCCTCATAAGGCAGACGACGATACGACAAACGTTATCTTCAACAGAATGCCCGAAAAGACAGGCGTTGAAACAGATTCGAAGTGGGAAAGAATCCACGCTATCAGAGATGACGTGCTTGTTGCTCTTGAACAGAAGAGAAACGAAAAGCTTATCGGTAAGTCGCTTGAGGCAAAGGTAATCCTCTTTACAGACGACGACCTCACCGATATTCTCCCCGAGCTTGACAAGGCGTTCATTGTTTCACAAGTTGAGCTTGCAAAGGGCACAGGCGAATTCAGCGGAAGCGTTGAGGGCCTGACAATAACGGTTGTAAAGGCCGACGGCGAAAAGTGCTCACGCTGCTGGACATATTCCGCAACGGTAGGCAGCGACCCCGAACACAGCGAGCTGTGCGAACGCTGCGCAAAGGCGCTGAAGTAAGCCCTTGGAAACGACGATAATCCGCTGTATATGCGGAGATGTCGTGAGTATGACTATATTTCGACAGAGCTATGCAGAATTGTATGGCTCTGTTGCTGTGTCGGAGCATTGCTCCGAGAAAGGTCTTATATGGTATACATTGCTTTTTTGTGTTCGCTTGTCATAGTAGCTCTCGACCAGCTTACAAAATGGCTTGCGGTTGTGAATATTCAGCCTTTCAAAGAGGGTATTCCGCTTATTAAGTTCGGCGATACCGAGGTGCTGTACTTCACCTACTGCGAAAACACAGGAATGTCGTTCAGCCTGCTTGAGGGACAGCAGACCCTGCTGATTATAATAACCTCGGTTTTTATTGCGGGACTAACGTTTTATCTGCTGACAAAGCGCTGTAAGACAAAGCTGATGATGTGGTCGGTGGCTATGATTATCGGCGGCGGGATAGGTAATCTTATCGACCGTGTGCTGAATGGCTACGTTGTTGATTTTATAGATTTCAGATTGATAAATTTTGCGGTTTTCAATGTTGCCGATATTTTTGCGGTATGCGGCGCAATACTGCTCCTGCTGGCGCTTCTTCTTGATGAGTTCAAGGACAGAAAGAAAAAAACAGAGGACGCCGTGCAAGCGGAAAAGCCCGAAGAAACGGACGGAGAAGAAAATGGAACGTCTTGAATTTGAGGTATCTGCGGAGAATGCGGGCGAAAGAATAGATAAGTTCGTTTCGATCATGTCCGACGGCGCTGTAACACGTTCGGCGGCGGCAATCCTTATTGAAAACGGCAGCTGTATCGTAAACGGCGGTGCAACAGCAAAAAACTACAAGCTGAAAAACGGCGACGTTGTTTCGGTTGAACTGCCCGAGCCCGAAAATGTCGATATTGAGGCGGAGAATATACCGCTTGATATTGTCTACGAGGACGGCGACCTGCTGGTTGTAAACAAGCCGAAGGGGATGGTGGTGCACCCTGCTCCCGGACATTATTCGGGAACGCTTGTCAATGCGCTCATGTACCATTGCAGGGACAGCCTGTCGGGGATAAACGGAGAAATCCGCCCGGGCATTGTTCACAGGATTGACAAGGATACGAGCGGTCTGCTCATAATTGCCAAGAACGACACGGCGCACCAGTCGCTCGCCGCACAGATAAAGGAACACAGTTTCACCCGTGAATACGAGGCGGTGGTGTGCGGTGCGGTAAAGGAAAACGGCACGGTTAATGCGCCGATAGGCAGACATAAGACCGATCGCAAGAAAATGTGTGTCACGCAGGAAAATTCAAGAAACGCAGTCACTCACTACGAGGTTATAGAAAGCTACGGCAATGCCTCGCATATACGCTGTATTCTTGAAACGGGCCGCACGCATCAGATACGAGTGCATATGGCTTATATCGGACATCCCGTCATGGGCGACGGAGTTTACGGAAACGGAAAGCCCAAAAGCCTTGAGGGACAGTGCCTGCACGCAAGAAAAATCGGCTTTGTGCACCCTCGGACAAATGAATATATGGAGTTTACGAGCGAGCTGCCCGAGTATTTTGTGCGGCTGCTTAAAAATTTAAAGTAATATGGATTTCAGTAAAGTAATTATTATGACAGACCTTGACGGAACTCTGCTGACGGACGACAAGCGGATAACGGACAGGGACATGGCGGCAATAAAAGAATTCCGCAGTAAGGGCGGCAGATTTACAATCGCTACGGGACGTGGCGTTTCTATGGCGAAAAACATTGCGGAAAAGCTGGAGCTTGATATGCCGTGCGTGCTTTTTAACGGTGCGGCGGTCTACGATTACCGTACGTCGGAGTTCAAGTGGCACTGCTCCATTACACGCAGAGCGCTTGATTATATTAAAATGCTTATGGACGAGTTTTCCGACATCGGCATTGAAATACTGCACGAAAAGACCGTGTATGTCACCGCCTGCAATCAGACTGTGCTTGAGCATATGGCGTTGGAGAACATTACGCCCGTATACTGCAAGCCTGACGAGGTGCCTGCGGAGGGCTGGCTGAAGGTGCTTATCGCATACCCGCCGTCGGAAATACATAAAATAATTGAATTTACGCAGAAAAACTGCACAGAGGAAGTAAACTGGGTACACTCCTCCCCGATGTACTACGAAATGCTCCCCGAGGGCATAAGCAAGGCGGCGGGCTATAAAAAGCTTGTCGAGCTGTCGGGCAGTACCGACAGGATGACGGCGGCAATCGGCGATTTCGGAAACGACCGTGATATGGTGCGTGACGCAGATTTCGGCGTTGCGGTTGCGAATGCAAAGGATGAGGTAAAGGCAGTTGCAAAGCTGGTTGTCTGCGACAATAACAGCGGCGCTATTGCGGAAATGATAGAGCATATAAAAAATATGTAAGAGCATAAAAGCATTGACAAACAACATTTTTTCGGATATTATTAAAATATACGGATATTTTTTCTATCGGCTTTTTAGGAGGAAAGATGGGTTTTTTTGACAGCTTGTTCAAGGCGGCTGAAAGAGAGGCAACGCAGAAAGCGGCGCAGATAGTGTCGGATAAGGTTAAGGAGGGTATCGGAAACATCGTCGGAGAAAACAAACCGACAGGCGTAAATGCAACCGCTCCGAAACCTGCTGCGCAGAGCTCGGCGCCTGCATCAAAGTACGACACGACGCCCGACCTGCCGAGAAATTTCGAGGATGCTGCGGGCTGGCTTTGCATAAAGGGTGCGACGCCCGAAAAGGTTATTGAAGTTTTTAAATTCCGAAATCCTCAGGCGGCAAACTGGGAAAGCGGTATGCGTGAGGTTGACGCAAACTTTATGAAAAAGGTGTTTGTTTCGCCTATGATAGACGGATATGTACTGGTAATCGGGTTTATACCTTTCGGAAGAACGGCGGGAGTATCCATTGAGGCGGCTTCAAAGAGCGAATATGCAAATCTGCTCGCAAAGACAGGCGGGTTTGAGGAAATGACCTGCTATGCGACGCAGAGCACGGTTGATTTGCATGTGTGGGCGAAATATGCCTATGGTCCCGAAGGATTATATTCCAGGGCGTACGGCTGGATAGGAGAAAGCGGAGAGGTTTACATTAACCTTGGCGAGCTCACGCCCGAGGAAATCTCGCTCGGATACACAAATCTTATACAGACACCCGACTGCGACTGGGAGAGCGTAACAATTCCCGACACATCGCACGTTCATGCAGTTGCAAAAGCGTGGAGCGTTGCGCCTGACCTGTCGAATGTAGGACAGTACACAGGCGTCGGTTATGTGTGCGACCTCAGGTAGTCGCCGAAACAAAATGTGAATTTTGACGAGCAATCGTCTTAAATATGCCGCATGCAGCGGCTGAAACAGGAGGTCAATATGGACGCAGAATTAAAAAAACAGCTTGAAATTACCGCCACAAAGGTAAGAATGGGCATAATCGAGGGCGTTTACAATGCAAAGGCGGGCCATCCCGGCGGCTCGTTGTCGGTTGCAGATATGCTGACATATCTTTATATGGCACGCATGAACGTAGACCCTGCAAACCCCGATATGGCTGACCGTGACAGACTTGTTCTTTCGAAGGGTCACACAGCTCCCGCACTTTACTCGGTGCTTGCACACAGAGGATTTTTCCCTGTTGAGGAGCTCAAAACTCTCCGTAAGATTGATTCGAGATTACAGGGACATCCCGTTCTCGGAAAAATCCCCGGCGTAGATATGAGCACAGGCTCGCTCGGTCAGGGCATTTCCGCTGCATGCGGAATGGCGCTTTCCGGCAAAATCAGCAACGATACATACAAGGTATACGCTGTTCTCGGCGACGGCGAAATCGAGGAGGGTCAGGTATGGGAGGCTGCCATGTTTGCGGCTCACTATCAGCTTGACAATCTCGTTGCTATCGTTGACAATAACGGTCTTCAGATTGACGGACCTATCGGCGATGTAATGTCGCCGTATCCTATTGACGAAAAGTTTGAAGCGTTCGGCTGGCATGTTATCAAAATCAACGCTCACGATTTCGACGACATCGAAAGAGCACTCAACGAGGCGGAAACAATCGCAAATCAGCCTACGGTTATTATTCAGAAGAGCACAAAGGGCAAGGGCGTTTCCTTTATGGAAAACCAGGTTGACTGGCACGGCAAGGCACCCAACGAGGAGCAGTACAATGTTGCCATGAGCGACCTTAACGCAAAGCTTGCAGAGCTGACAAAGTAAGAGAAAGGAAACGACTGATATGGATAAAAAAGCAACTCGTGACAGCTACGGCGAAGCGCTGGTAATGCTTGCGGAGAAAAGACCCGATTTAGTGGTGCTTGACGCTGACCTTGCCGCTGCCACAAAGACAGGAATATTCAAGAAGGCATACCCCGACAAGTTTTTTGACTGCGGTATTCAGGAAGCAAACATGATGGGCGTTGCGGCAGGTATCGCATCGACAGGCAAGCTTGTATTCGCAAGCTCTTTCGCAATGTTTGCGGCAGGACGTGCTTTTGAAATTGTAAGAAACAGCATCGCTTACCCCAAGCTTAACGTAAAAATCGGCGCTACTCACGCAGGCATTTCCGTAGGCGAGGACGGCGCATCCCACCAGTGCAACGAGGACATCGCTCTCATGAGAGCTGTTCCCAATATGACGGTTATCAACCCTGCCGACGATGTTGAGGCAAAGGCGGCGGTACTTGCTATGGCTGATTATGTAGGTCCGACATACATGCGTTTCGGCAGACTTGCCGTTCCCGTGTTCAACGACCCCGCAACATACAAGTTTGAGCTTGGCAAGGGCGTTCAGATAAAGGACGGCAAGGACATCACAATTATTGCGACAGGTCTTATGGTTGCGGAGGCAATTGAGGCAGGCAAGGCGCTTGCCGAGCAGGGCATTGACGCAAGAATTATCAACATTCACACAATCAAGCCTATCGACCGTGACATCATCATCAAGGCGGCAAAGGAAACGGGCAAGATTATCACGGTTGAGGAACACAGCGTAATCGGCGGTCTCGGCTCCGCCGTTGCAGACGTTGTAACGGAGGAATGCCCTGTTCCCGTTATTAAAATCGGCGTCAAGGACACATTCGGTCACTCGGGCGCAGCAGTTGCTCTCCTCAAGGAGTTCGGCCTTTCCGCAGAAAATATTGTTGCGGTTACAAAGGGTGCGCTTGGGAAGTAAGATGTGCATAATAAAAAGCGTGAGCTTATCGGCTCACGCTTTTTTATGTTATTCTGCGATATTCAAGGGGTGAATAAGTGTGTCGGGGTCGGACAGGTCAACGAAATAATATGCTTTGTCAATGTAAACAATACATTTGTCAAGCTGTTTTACATAGCCTTTGATTTTGTGGATGTTTTCAAACTCGAATTTCTCACCCGTGAGGCAGTTCAGCATTTCATTGCCGAATTTTATGTAGTCGCCGTATATAGGACCTGCTCCGGTTTCCTTGAACGGCTCAATAACTTTGTTGCCGTCCTTGTCAAGGATTATCGTGTACTGTACACCGTCGGGGTTGTTTGCACGGAATATGATGTATTTATCTGTAACGTTTGTGCTATCCCTTTCTGCACGGAAGTTTACATTGGTATAGTCTTTTAAATCGTATCTGATTGCTTTGTCATAATTCGTTTTAACATAGTCAACAATTACACCGTTGAACGTGTCTGCAATACTGTAATCGTCATAGTCGATATTTACAACTTCGTGATCATAGCCTTCGTGTACTTTTGTTAACTCGCCTGTGGTTGTATTGTATTTATAGTAAATATAATATTCGCCTTGAATCGCAGACGCCCAATATTTTGTGAGCAGCATCGCACAATCACTGTATAATCCCCAAATAGTAACATCACTCAAACGGTACGGATAGTCAGCCATATTGGAAACCGGAATATCGGAAGCA
>JAZNLN010000057.1:0-9754 GCA_045579125.1 Ruminiclostridium sp. | reverse complement strand
GACCCCGACGCACAAACAAAGTGCAAAACAGCACATGTTCAGCGTGCGGCGGATTTGCCCAAAGGGGCTCCCTTTAGCTGTTCGTTATTTTTTATTTACTGAAAAATGATTCTATGAATTATTGTAAAAAACTTTATAGGTAAGAGCCTGTATCGTAGGATACGGGTTTTTAATTTTTAAATGTTTTGGCTCAACACACTTGTCTGATTTTATCCGTGCATAAAAGGGCGTATATATCCGTTAGAGCAAAATCTGCTTTTTTAGCTATATAATATTTTTGCGCTCGCTTAAAAAATATTTTGTAAGGTAAAAAAGCGAATGCAGTCTGTTTGCCGAATAAACGGCATAAATTTTTTTGTTTTAAGTAAAAAATTTACATATATGGTATTGCAAAACGTGTGAAAATTGTTTATAATTATATAAACGTAATATTTACAGAAAGGAGCTGTGTAATGAAAGGTCGTAAAAGATTTACCGTCGGAGTTATGATTCATTATCTTGATAATGACTATTCGAAGATACTGTTAAGAGGCTTAACTCTTGCGGCGGAGGAAATGGATGTAAACCTCGTAATTATGCCCGGACGTTCGCTGAACAGTCAGCTTAACGACCTGAAAAATACAGCTTACGAGTATCAGTACAACACGATTTACAGCTATGCCACAAAGGAAAATATTGATGCACTTATCGTTTCTGCAGGTACGGTAGGACAGTTTGTTACCCGTGAGGAATTCAAGCAGTTCCTTGACGGCTTTGAAGATATACCGATAGTAACGATTGAAAATATAGTAAGAGGTTATCCCTGTATACGCCTTTCCAGCGACGGTATAAAGGACATAGTAAACCATCTGATTACCGAGCACGGAAGAAGAAAAATAGCTTTTGTGTCGGGTCCGAAAGGGAATACCGACGCCGAGGAACGCCTGTCGCATTATCGCAGAGCGCTTGAGGAAAACGGAATTGAGTACGACCCCGACATGGTTGTATACGGCAGATTTTCCGAATACTGCGTTGAGCTTGTCGGCGAACTTCTTGACAGAAAAAAAGGCGAGATTGACGCAATCTGCTTTGCGAACGATATGATGTGCAAGGGTGGATACACCGCCATAGCACAACGTGGTCTTGTTGTCGGAAAGGATATTTCGGTTACGGGATACGACGACTCCGAAGTCGCTACCACGCTTACACCGCAGCTTACCACAATACGGGCTGACGCAAGTCTGCTCGGCAGGAGAGCGTTGGTTGAAGCAGTAAAGCTTGCGGAGGGAAAGCAAACGGAGGATTTCATTGAAATCAGTTCCTCCGTAGTCAAGCGTCAGTCCTGCGGCTGCAGTGATTTTTTCGATAATTTAAGAGATAAATGCTCCGAGCATTTAAAAAATGCGTCCGTTAAGGAGCTTGCTTCGGAAATAGTAAAGGAGTACATTCACGGCGGCACGATAGCCGAATACGACGTTATCGGAGAGCTTGAAACAATTATTGCGGCGTTTTTTGAATATGTTATCAACGACGACGAAAATGACCCTACCGACCAGAGGGATATTTTTGACGGTCTTCTTTCAAAGGACCTTATCGACATTTTATCTCCGAGCACATTTATTGATTTGCTCAAGGTGGTGCGTTATGTATCATCGTCATTATGCGGCGACAACTACGAAAAGATATTGGCTATCCATAACGTAATCGAATACGGCTTTGATGTTGCGGCGGATTATCTGCTCGTTCAGAATGCAGAGAAAATGAACGATTCGTTATTCACGAATTTCCTTATAAACAATATTGCAAAGGATATGCTTGTATCGTCGGAAAACGAGGGCGACGGGTATAAGTCGCTTGTTGAAAATTTCCCCAGAATGCATATGAAAAGCGGCTATATCTATACATACGACGAGCCCGCTTTATTCGGTCGTGAAAACGACTGGAAACGTCCCGAAAATCTCAATCTGAAAGCATATTATGACAGCGATTCAGCTGTCGCCGTTCCTGCGGATAAGCAGTCGGTGAAATCGGGCGAATGTCTTTCCAACGACAATTTCAGCGACCGCAGACGGACATTTATACTTTTCCCGCTTTTTATAAACGAGGAAAACTATGGTATAATTGCCGCAGAAATGCAGTTCGAATATTATCCGTACATCTATTCAATCGCCCCGCAGATATGCACGGCCATAAAGCTGACCGACCTTGTAAGACGGCTTGAAAGCTCGCTTGATGCCGCTACTGCAAGAAATAATCAGCTTAACCGTATATCCATGCATGATGAGCTTACGGGAATATTCAACAGGCGAGGCTTTTATGAATCCGCCAACAGCATTTTTACTTCTCGTGACAATGAGGGTAAGAAAGGCGTGCTTATTTTTGCCGACCTTGACAACCTCAAAAAAATAAATGACAGCTTCGGCCACGAGGAAGGCGATTTTGCTATCATTACAGCCGCAGGGTATCTGCAAAAGGGTCTGCGTAATACGGACGTGGTTGCAAGAATAGGCGGCGACGAATTTGCGGCGTTTGCGATATTTGAGGACGAAAGCATTATTCTGACTCTGCCGTCGAGAATTAAAGGCATAATACAGAAGTACAACGAGGGCAGCGATAAGGAGTATAATGTTACCATGAGTATCGGAGTATACGAGCTTACCTGCAGTCCCTCCGAGAAGATACAGATGTATATGGATAAGGCAGATTTGCTTTTGTATGAGGACAAAAAGAAGAAAAGCACCTGCATTTTCAAAAATCAATAAAATTATCGGAGCTCACGCTGTTAAATGTTCAATCCCGCTGTTTCATAAACTGCGGGATTAACTGTTTGCGGGAGCGTTGTTACAGGAGGAAATCATGGAAATCCCTTACAGCCTCAGGAATTCGGTTGAAGAACTTGCGTCGGAGTATAAGCTTGCGCAGCTTGTATCGGCATCGTCGTCAATATCTGAGAAGTACCGCAGAAAAGAGCGCAAGGGCACATTTATCAGCAACGAAACCGAGGCGCTTGCTTATGCGCTTACACGCATGCCCGCAACCTATGGAGCGGTTTATACAGCCGTCAGCAAGGCGGCGGAGTGTGCTGAACTGAACATTTGCTCGCTTATAGATGCGGGTGCGGGAACAGGTGCGGCAAGCTGGGCGGCGGCGGAATACTTTGACGGTATCTCTGAAATAACCTGCCTTGAAAAAGAAGAAAAAATGTCCGGGCTTGGCATGAAGCTTATGCGTATGGCAGATTTCCCGCCTTCGGTGAATTGGGTTGATTTTGATGTTACGTCGGCTGAAATTACGCTAAAGGCAGATATGACGGTAGCCTCATATATGCTTAACGAGCTTTCCGATAAAGAGAGGGAAAGGGCGGTGCTGTCGTTGTGGGGCTCTGCCGAAAAGCTGCTTGTAATTGTTGAGCCCGGGACTCCCGACGCTTTTGAGCAGATGAAGAAAATCCGTGACATTTTAATTTCCAACGGCGCACATATTGCCGCACCGTGTCCGCATTGCGGTGCATGTCCGATCTCGGGCGACGACTGGTGTCATTTTACCTGCCGTGTCAGCCGTACAAGGCTTCACAAGCAACTTAAAGGCGGCGACGCTCCGTACGAGGATGAAAAATTCACATACATAGCGGCGGTAAAATCCCCCTGCACACCCTCTGCCGCACGCATACTCCGTCACCCGAAGATAGAAAGCGGTAAAATAACGCTTAACCTCTGCACTAGCGACGGACTTGAAACAAGAACGGTGACAAAGAAAAGCGATATGTTTAAGAAGGCACGCAAATCAGACTGCGGCGACAGCTTCTGAAAATCAGCAATAAACAGCAAAAAACCGAGGAGTGACACTCCTCGGTTTTAGTTTTATTCGTTTGTACCGCTGTCAGTTTCGTTTGTGCCGATTTCCTTTTCGGCTTCGTTATTTTCTGCGGCGGGCTCGTCATCGATAGTGATTTCACCCTTCATAAGCTTTTCAAAGTTCTCGCCGTCAATCTTTTCGTATTTCATAAGATACTTGGCGATTCTGTGGAGCTCGTCGATGTTAGTTGTGAGGATTTCCTCGCACTTCTGATATGCGGTATCAATGAACATCTTGATTTCCTTATCAATTCTTGACGCAACTTCCTCGCTGTAATTTCTGGTATGACCGTAGTCACGTCCGAGGAATACCTCGTTGTTGCTGTCGCCGTAAACGACAGTTCCGAGATTTTCGGAGAAACCATACTTTGTTACCATGTTTCTTGCGATTTTTGACGCACGTTCAAGGTCGTTTGATGCGCCTGTTGTGATGTCGTCAAGGATAAGCTTTTCCGCTACACGTCCGCCGAGAAGTACAATCATTTCTTCTTCCATCCAGCGCTTGCTGATGTATTCCTTGTCCTTTTCGGGAAGCTGCATTGTAAAGCCGCCTGCCTGACCTCTCGGGATAATCGTAACGTGATGTACCTTATCCTGCGTCTTGAGGTGATATGCGGTGATAGCGTGGCCGCCTTCGTGGTATGCGGTCATGCGCTTGTCTTCTTCCGTTACAACTCTTGACTTCTTTTCGGGACCTGCCACAACCTTGATAGCCGCTTCTTCAACGTCCTTTTCGATAATCGACTTGCGGTTATCTCTTGCGGCAAGCAGCGCCGCTTCGTTTATAAGGTTTTCAAGGTCTGCGCCTGTAAAGCCTGCGGTGGATTTTGCGATAGTCGAGAGGTTTACGTCGGGAGCAAGTTTTTTGTTTCTTGTGTGTACCTTGAGTATTTCCTCACGGCCCTTTATATCGGGGTAATTTACCACAATCTGTCTGTCAAAACGTCCCGGACGGAGCAGTGCGGGGTCGAGAATGTCACGTCTGTTTGTAGCGGCGATAATGATTATGCCCTGGTTTTCCGAGAAACCGTCCATTTCAACAAGCAGCTGGTTAAGAGTCTGCTCACGCTCATCGTGACCGCCGCCGAGACCTGCGCCTCTCTGACGTCCGACAGCGTCGATTTCGTCGATAAAGATGATTGACGGTGTGTGTTTCTTCGCCTGGTCGAACAGGTCTCTTACTCTTGACGCACCAACGCCGACGAACATTTCAACGAAGTCAGAGCCGCTTATGGAGAAGAACGGAACGTTTGCTTCGCCTGCGACCGCCTTTGCAAGAAGTGTTTTACCTGTACCGGGAGGGCCTACGAGCAGAACGCCCTTGGGAACGTGTGCTCCGATTTCCTGATATTTTTTCGGATTTTTAAGGAAGTCAACGATTTCCGCAAGCTCTTCCTTTTCCTCGTCAGCACCCGCAACGTCTGTAAAAAGAATTTTCTTTCCGTTTGAGGGCTGATTTCTTGTGTTTGCTTTTGAGAACTGCGACATTTTACCGCCGCCTGTTGTCTGACGCATTATAATAAACGTAAAGACAAGCATAAGACCTATAAGAATAAGGTAGGGGAGGAAGCTTGTCAGGAACGAATTGTCAACGATAGGGAGATAGTCCTCGGAGAGGGGAGCGTTGGGATTTTTTTCGTTATATTCCGTACGGTAGTTCATTGTCTGCTCAAGGAAAAGCCCGAGATACGGAACATAGTATTCTTTTTTATCTGTACTGCCTTTAAGCGTGTAAGTAAGCTTTCCTGAATTGAGGTCAAGAGAATATCCCGATACGTTGTAATTGTCGAACTCAATCATGATTTCCGAATAAGTCGGCGTGTCGTTGGACAAATTCTGACCGAATGCGTTGAGCATTGATACAAGACCGATTATCAGAACAAGAATGATAATCAGATATATCATAGCTCCTTTCATTTTATTGGGCTGCATAGTACCACCTTTCCGCATTAAATGCTATGTTGTTCTACTTTGTATATACTTCTTTCTTTAATATTCCGATGTAGGGGAGGGCTCTGTAATCCTGTGCGTAGTCAAGACCGTATCCGACAACGAACTGGTCCTCTATGTCAAAGCATTTGTAATCAGCCTTGATATTTGCTGCCTTTGTTGTTTTCTTATCGAGCAGCGTGCATATTTTCATCGAAGCAGGCTTACGTTCGGAAAGTGTATTGTAAACATAGTTGAGCGTTCTTGCTGAATCAAGTATGTCCTCAACGAGTATTACGTCACGCCCCTCAATATCTGTTCCGACGTCCTTTGTTATTTCGATTACGCCCGAGGAAACCGTGCTGTTGTGATATGACTGTACTGTCATGAAATCAATTCTGCAGTCGAGCTCTATTTCCCGTATAAGGTCGGCGAGAAATATAACCGAGCCCTTGAGAATGCAGATAAGCAGAGGCTTTTTTCCTGCGTAGTCCTTGGTTATCTGTTTTCCGAGCGCCTTTACCGCCTCGGCAATTTGTTCTTCTGTAAAGTAGATGCTTTCAATGTCCTTGTGCATACGAAACTTCCTCTCTGCTGTATAACAACTATATGATTATATCATATAATCACGAAAAAATCAATCGGTTATGTGAAAAATAAGTGATATTTTTCAGTTTTTCCTACGATATTTTTGTTCTTCGTAGCATATTTTGATTTTTTTTCTGCGTGCCTGCGCAAAAGTGTTCTTTTTGAGGTTTATTTTTCCCGTGCCCTTGCGTATCAGAGCGCACACAGCGTTAATCTGAAGCGCACTCGGCTCCACGCCGCCATCCGACAGCATTCCCGATACTATCCTTGAAAGAATACAGTCGCCGAGCAATGCCAGCATTGTGCAGTCGTATGCGTCGCCGTCGAACGCTTTTGCTTTTTCTTCTTCGGCTATTTTTTCGAGGTATCGGCTGTCGTCGGCAAGACCCGCAGTCATTCTTGTAACGGCGGCGGCAAACGACGGGTTTATTTCCAGCAGCTGCGGCATAATTTCCAGCCGTATTTTGTTTCGTGTATATAGTGTTGACAGATTTGAGCTGTCAGTTACATATCCGAGGTTATTTTCCGCACAGAATTTTTCCGTATCGTTTCTCGTGCAGGCAATCAGCGGGCGTATAATATAATCCCTCACGGGCGGTATTCCGCAAAGCCCCTTCAGTCCCGTTCCCCGAAGCATATTCATAAGCACGGTTTCGGAGTTGTCGGAGGCGGTGTGCGCCGTTGCGACGGAGGCGCTGTATCTTTCGGCAAGCTCCTCAAAAAAAGAGTATCTCGCCTTTCTTGCGGTTTCCTCTATGCTTTCGTGCTTTTTCTGTGCGGATATTATGTCAACGCTGCGCACTTCAAGCGGCACCGACAGTTTTTCGCACAGACTGCGCACAAAATCCTCGTCGCCGTCGCTTTCCTCCCCCCGCAGGTTGTGGTTGACATGGCATGCGGAAATATTAAGCTCCAGCTCGTCTTTTAGCTGTAATAGCGCAAAAAGCAGAGCAACGCTGTCTGCGCCTCCGCTTAATGCCACGATTATATTTTTTTTCCGGCACATATCATAGTGCCGCATTGTTTCAGCGATTATTGTTTTCATACCGATATTCCGTGTCTGTGAAGCGAGTAAACTGGCCGTCCCAGTAAAGGGGAGCGGTGCCTGTTTCGCCGTGTCTGTTCTTTGCCACTATACATTCGCAGGCGTTCTGATTTTCGTCCTCTTTGTCGTAGTAGCCGTTTCTGTAAAGGAACAGAACTATGTCTGCGTCCTGCTCTATTGAACCCGAGTCACGAAGATCGGAAAGCATCGGACGTTTGTCGGGACGCTGTTCGGGGCCTCGTGAGAGCTGTGAAAGGCTTATAACGGGAACATTTAGTTCCTTTGCCATTATTTTAAGATTTCGTGTTATTTCGGAAATTTCACTTACACGGTTGCCGTCACGTCTGTTTGTTGACATAAGCTGGAGATAGTCGATAACGACTACGCCGAGATTTTTCATTCGGCGGAGCTTTGCCTTCATTTCGCCGATTGAGATGTTTGCCGTGTCATCGACGTATATTTCAAGCTGGCTTAAAATATCGACTGCGGCTCCGAGGCTCTTCCACTGTGTGCGGTCGATTTTGCCTGTCCGCATTTGTTCGGATGTTATTTTGCCTTCTGACGACATCATTCTCGCAACAATCTGCTCGCATGACATTTCGAGACTGAATACGCAGACCTTTTTGTCCATATACCGCTTTGCCACATTTACAGCAACGTTCATTGCGAACGAGGTTTTACCCATACCCGGACGTGCGGCGATAAGTATGAGGTCGGACGGATTGAGTCCGAAAATGAATTTATCGAGAGAGGGGAAAGAGGTGCTTAAACCGTGGAACTGCGGGCTGTCGGGATTTTCCGCCAGCTGTGCAAGCAGATGAAGCTGGTCACGCACAATAGGAGCAATCGGTTTCAGACCGCTTACATCCTTGCCGCTTCTGATATCGAAAATTGTTTTTTCGGCAAAATCGAGAAGATGCGAGGTGTCCTCGGTGCCCGATGCAGAGAGGTCGTAAATCTCCTTTGACGCCGTCATGAGCTTTCTTATGAGGAATTTGTCCGAAATTATTTCGGCATATGTTTCTATGCTTGACGGGCTGATAGCGGATTCTGCGAGTTTGAGGAGGTAGGCTCTTGCCTCGTCCTGTGTGTCGAAAACGCTGTGCCGCAGGGAATGTTCAATAATCGAAACGATGTTTATATCGTCGCCCGAAACGAACATTTTATGGATCACGCCGAAAAGCTCACGGTGCAGGGGTACATGAAAACAGTCGGCCTCAAGCTTGTCCGTTACAAGCGAAACAAGCGTCGGGTCAACGAGTATCGAGCCCAGAACCGCCTGTTCGGCGTCAAGGCTGTATGGGAGTATGGAGTCAGTCAGCTCAAGTGCCGCCATTTTACGTTTCCTTTCTTAGTCGAGTTCCTGAACGCTCACGCTGAATGTCGAGGAAATGCCGTTATAAAGCTTTGCCTCAACCTTGAATGTTCCGAACGTTTTGATTTCGTTTGAAATAACGATTTTCTTCTTGTCAACCTCAAGTCCCGTTGACTTTTTGATAAGCATGGAAATATCCTTGCTTGTTACCGAGCCGAAAAGCTTGCCGTTAGCGCCCGCCTTGAGCTTTGTAACAAAGGTCTTGTCCTTGAGCACTTCCGCAATCTTTGTTGCGTTGGCGATTTCTACGTCGATTTTGTGCTGCGCCGACGCTTTCTGACCGTCGAGCAGATTGAGATTCTGCGGAGTAGCTTCAACTGCAAGTTTTTTTCCGATAAGGCAGTTGCGTGCGAAACCGTCCTTTACCTCTTTGATTTCGCCTTTTTTACCTGTTCCCGCAACGTCCTGCAAAAGAATTACCTTCATATTTTTCTCCTTTCGTTTTTACGATTTTATTGTATCGAGATATTTGTTTATCGCATCCATAAGCATTTCATACGCTTCCTCGGCAGACACATTCTTTATCTGAGCGCCCGCCATTGTCTGATGTCCGCCGCCGCCGAGGTATTCGAGAATAACCTGAACATTTATTGCGCCGAGCGAGCGTCCGCTGATGTAGATTTCGTCCGTGCCGCAGCGATAAATAACAAACGAGCCGATAATATCGGTTACTCCGAGGAGTTCGTCAGCAGTCTGCGGTGCGATAACACGCATGTCGCTCATAACCTCGTCGCTTATAGCTATTGCGCAGTTCTTGTAAATCCTTGCGTTTGCGACCAGACCGACCTTCACCTTGTATGTGTCAAGATCGTTTGCAAACAGCGATTTTACGTTTATTGTGTCGGCTCCGAGCTTGCGGAGAGCCGCTGCCGCTTCAAACGTGCGGACGCCTGTCTTTATGCTGAAATTCTTTGTGTCAAGCATAATGCCCGCAAGCAGTGCTTCCGCATATACAGACGGGATTTTTCCTGCGTCGCCGAAGTA
>JAZNLN010000056.1:0-3921 GCA_045579125.1 Ruminiclostridium sp. | reverse complement strand
GTGTTGCAGTAGTTGCAGGTCTTGCAGTTCTCGCAGCAGCAGGTGTTGCAGTTTCCAAGAAGAGAAAGTAATTTCTTAAAGGAATAATTTAAAGGCGATGACTTCGGTCGTCGCCTTTTGTTATTTTTAAACAAAGGCAGGGCGAAAATATTGTTAAAAAAGTATATTGAAAACCATTACACATTGTGATATTATTATAGCATAAGTTTATTGCTTAAATAGCACTATATGGAGGATTACTTACTATGAAATTAAGAAAAGTACTTGCAGCTTCGGTTGCAACAGTAGTAGCGGCTTCCGCTTTAACAGCAGTAGCAGCTGCAGCAGACTACAACGGTTACCTCGGTTTCCAGACAGCAGCTTGGTCTTTCCGTAACTCTTGGGCAGATACAGGCTACGGTATTGATTCCGGCTACCACAATGGTGTATTTGTATGGGGCGGTAACAGCGATGAAACATTCCCTGACCTCATCGACATCTTCGATTACGACGAAGAAGGCTACTTCTTCTCCAGCCCTGACAACATTCAGCTTAACGATGCAAAGATCACAGGCGACGGTACATACACAGTTTCCATCGAAAACTTTGACTGGGCACTTGACAGCGCTTCCAGCTTCAACCTTATCTTTGTAAGCACAGACATTCCTTCTGATGCAGGCGTCACAATCACAGACGCTAAGCTCATCATCGACGGCGTTGAAAAGGCTGTATATGCTACACCTGAAGTTGACCCTGACAAGCCCGATCATCTCCATGTTCTTCTTACAAACATCTGGAACACAAATGTTGAATCCTACACAGGCGACTACCCCACAGAGTCTCTTGCAATCGAATTCACAGTAAACGGTCTCGGCGGCGGCGCAGCAGCTGGCGATACAACATCTGACGTTGCAGGCGATACAGCAGCTGGCGACACATCTGCTGACACAGGTGCAGCTGACAAGGGCAACGCTGACACAGGTATCGAAGGCGTAGCAGCTATCGCAGGTCTTGCAGTTCTCGCAGCAGCAGGCGTAGTAGTTTCCAAGAAGAGAAAGTAATTAACTGCGAAAATTTAATCAGTTGAAAAAACTCCCGATTGATTTTGTCAGTCGGGAGTATTTCAAATAACACAGTATGGAGGAAAAACCAATGAAGTTTAAGAAGTTTTTGGCAACGGCGGCAGCGTCCGCAATCGCTGTAAGCGCAATGTCTGTTTCCGCTTTTGCGGCAACTGAAATCGACGTAGACGAAAGCAAGCTCGACTGCGGCGACATCGAGGCAAACGGCAAGCTCCGTATCGAGCTTTTCAACGAGTACGGCGACACAAAGGCAAACGGCGCAGGCTTTGACGCAGGCACAATGTCTTTCGACGGCGGTATCGCAGTAACATTCACACTCAGCGGCGTTCCCGCAGGCTCGTATGACGCATTCCTTATGTTTGCTGATTCCAGCTGGCTCTGGGGCAACTGGAATGCGGCTGATTTCCCCGCAGGACAGACAACAGTTACAGGCGACGGCACATACACTGTTTACATTGACAACACAATGGAATCAGCTCTCGTTGAAAACGAGGACACATTAGAGCTTGAGCCCATGGTTGCTCTCGGCACAGTAGTATTCTGCGTTGACATTGCAGGTCTCGGCGAAGCGGCCGGCCTTACACCCAAGGAGGGCGCAGGCATTCCTGCTGATTCGGGCAGCATTACAGTAAGCGATGTTAAGATTACAACATGGAACGCTGACGAGGAAAATCCGTTTGCAGGCGCAGCTGATGCACCCGCAGCAGATGTTTCGGGCGACACAGCAACAAACGACACAACAGCCGGCGACACATCTGCTGACACAGGTGCAGCTGACAAGGGCAATGCTGACACAGGCATCGAAGGCGTAGCAGCAGTTGCCGGCCTCGGCGTTCTCGCAGCAGCAGGCGTAGTAGTATCCAAGAAAAGAAAGTAAGTTTCTTTTCCGTCTGCGATAAACCCACGCAACGCAAAAATGCAGTTTCGACTGTTTTTGGCAGTAAAAACTTAATATGCTTATAAAAGTTTTGCCAAGCCTGTAAAAGGGCTTGGCAAATAACATTTTTGCTTACTTCGTCAAAAGCCGCTTACCGTACCATCGTACGCCGACAGCGGCTTTTTTCCTTGTCTGACGTGCGTTTTTCGCAGACGGTTGATTTGAAAATAAACCCACGCACCGCTAATTCGGAAATCCGAGCGGGAAAGCAGAAACCCCTGTGCGCTTCGGACAAAAGCTCCGCACAAGCACAAAAATACGCACTTGCAGGCGGCGCCGCAAATGTACTCCGTACATTTGCCCGAGCCATTCCTTTTTAAGATGAGAGGAATGGCTTTTGTCGCAAAGAATTTGCGACGGCGCCGCCGTTGGGCTTTGCGTAACTGCGGTCAGAGGGCCGAAAGCGCACAGTGCGTGGGGCGTGCAGCCCCTAAATTCCAAAAAGACCAGCTATTGTCATTACTTTTTTTGCCGAAAAGCATTGAAAAAAATGCGGAAATAGTATATAATAAAATAGATTAGATAAAAACGACATAAAATATTATATAGTGTGAAAGGAACAGTTGTAATGTATCATATCGGTCTTGACGTAGGTTCGACTACGGTAAAAATAGCGATACTTGACGATAATGACAAGCTTGTCTATAAAAAATATCAGCGTCATTATTCCGACATAAAGAAAACGCTTGCGGAGGTGCTCCTCGGCGGACTTGAGGAAATAAAGGGCGACAAGACTGCAACGGTTGCGGTTACGGGCTCGGGCGGTATTTCTGTCGCAAAGTGGCTTGAAATAGCCTTTGTGCAGGAGGTAACGGCGGGCGCATTCGCTATCGAACAGCTTATTCCCGAAACCGACGTTGCCATAGAGCTCGGCGGCGAAGACGCAAAGATTACATATCTCCGTGGCGGCATTGAACAGAGAATGAACGGCACATGTGCGGGCGGCACGGGCGCATTCATCGACCAGATGGCGGCGCTTCTCAACACTGACATCACAGGTCTTAACGAGCTCGCCAAGGATTATAAGACGATTTACCCCATCGCTTCACGCTGCGGAGTTTTCGCAAAGAGCGACATTCAGCCTCTGCTGAACGACGGCGCCGCAAAGGCAGACGTTGCCGCTTCGATTTTCCAGTCGGTTGTAAACCAGACTATCAGCGGACTTGCGTGCGGCAAGCCTATAAGAGGCAAGGTTGCGTTCCTCGGCGGCCCTCTGCATTACCTCTCCGAGCTCCGCAAGAGATTTATCGAAACGCTTAATCTCAAGGACGAGGACATAATTTTCCCCGACGACGCAAATCTGTTCGTGGCTATGGGTGCGGCGATTTCCCGCAACCGTGCGGAGGTGGATATTTCTGCGCTGAAGGAGAGAATTGCAAAGCTGTCTGCGGTTGAGGTGCACGAGGTCGAAAGACTTGCTCCGCTTTTCAGAAACGAAGAGGAAAAGCGTGAGTTCATCGAACGCCATAAGAAAAACGTAATCCCCACGGCGGATTTATCAAAGCACGAGGGCAAGTGCTACCTTGGTATCGACGCAGGCTCTACGACGACAAAGGCGGCGCTTATCAACGAAAAAGGCGAAATTCTCTATTCACACTACAACAATAACCTCGGCGACCCGCTCAAATCCGTTATCGGAATATTAAAAGAAATCTACTCGCTCATGCCCGAAAAGGCGTACATTGCTAAATCAACCGCTACGGGCTACGGCGAACATCTCATAAAGGCGGCACTCGGCATAGATTTCGGCGAAATCGAAACTATGGCGCACTACAAGGCGGCGGAAAAGCTGCTCCCGGGTGTTGAGTTTATCCTTGACATCGGCGGCCAGGATATGAAGTGCATGCGTGTCAAGAACGGCGAAATTGAGAGCATTCTGCTCAACGAGGCATGCTCGTCCGGCTGCGGTTCGTTTATAGAAAA
>JAZNLN010000055.1:0-34595 GCA_045579125.1 Ruminiclostridium sp. | reverse complement strand
TCAGGCTGTTATCAATCTATAAAGTTTTAGGAAAGGAGTTTGAGGAATAACCCTTTTTCAAAAGGGTTTTCCTCAATAAAATGCATAAAGTTTCTGTACGAGTCCCCGCAGTTTTTACATTATCTCGTATTCAAGCGATATATCGTACAGGTTGTTACCGAGGACGTTTCTGTATTTGAGGAGGATTCTGTCCGAAACAACCTGAACGCCGTTCTGTCCGTCGATATTCGGGAGCAGAACTGCGTACTGCGAGCCGCTGTACTTGGTATAAACGTCGCCGTGGCGGAGCGTGTCGCCTATCATGTACGAAAGCTCCTCCATGTACTTATCGAATGCCTCGCCGCTGCTGTTCAGCTCGTCTTTCGCCGTAAGTTTTACAAGCATAAGGCAGGCGTTTGTCTTATTTCGTGCTATTTCACGCTCGACAAAGGTAAATATCGACGCAAAATTCTCGTAGCTGCAATAGAGGGCGCTGCTGCTTTCCTCGCTTGCCATAAGATTTTCCTTGAGGCTCTTTATTGTCGCTTCACGCTTTGTTCTGCGCCTGTCCATCTGCTCCTCTTTGAATGAAGGCTCGAAGAAGCAGTATCCGTTTTTGCCCGCAAGCTTTACACGGTACAGCGCTTTGTCTGCGCTGTCGTACAGGGATTTCAGGTCGCCTCCGTCACGAGGAGCCAGCGCTACGCCGACCGAAATTGAGGCGATGCCGTTTGTGGATTTCTCAAAATCGGCGTTGACAATCCGCTGGAGATACTCTATTTTATCGGCGAGTATGTCGTTTTCGGGCGGATTTACCACGAACACAACGAACTCGTCTCCGCCGATTCTCGCCACGATGTCGTCGGGGAAAACCTCACGGATAAGGTTTGAAAGACTGATAAGCACCGTATCGCCCATGATGTGTCCGAGCGTGTCGTTTACGCTCTTGAAACGGTCCACGTCAATCATAAGATATGCCGCCTTATTGCCGCCCGCAAGCACCTCGGGAATTTTTGCGTTAAGGTACGCACGGTTCCACAGCGAGGTCAGAGCGTCGGTCGACGCAATATTTTCAAAGCGCTTCGCCTTGCTCTCCGCCTGGCGTCGGTACTCGACGAGCTCAAGCGTGCGCAGGATACGACTGCACATAACCTGCGGAACGAACGGCTTGGAAATAAAGTCGATTGCGCCGAGCTGGAGGCATTCTACCTCCGTCTGCGGGTCGGAATTTGCGGTAAGGAAAATTATCGGAATTTCCGCCGTTGCGGGATTTTTCTTGATTTCAAGGAGCGTCTGCTTGCCGTCCATTTCGGGCATGGCAAGGTCAAGCAGTATAAGGTCAACCTCCTTTTTTTCAAGGAACTTGAGCGCCTGTGCGCCCGATATTACGGTTGAAACATTAAACTCGTCAACAAGCGTCTGCTTTGCCTGCAAGAGATTTGTTTTATTATCGTCAACAACAAGTATATTCTTCATATTTTGTCCTCTCACAGTTTTGTAGCCGCTTCGTCAAGCGCTTCCATTGCCTCGTCGTACTTATAGTCCGCAACAAGCCGTCTAACCTCGTTAAGAATACGGCGCACGCCCTCGGACAGCTTGGTTTCAAGAAGTCTGCTTATCTTTTCGTCCGCCTGGTCGGTATCGAATTCGTCGATAAGAGTGCGTGCCTCGGCAATTATTGCGGAAATTTCTTCCTTGGCAAGCTCGGGAGCATTATCCGACGCCTCGACAGGCGTTTCGATACGGAGCTTGTTCATCTTGACAAGCGTTGACCTTATGTTGTCGCAGAGCTTTTCGAAGTCCGCAAGCAGCGACGCAAAGCCGCTGTCGATAAAGTCGTACTGTTTATCGTAGCCCGCAAATTCATGCGACTTGGCACGCTCGGAAACTGCCGCCGCACCGATGTTGGCACAAATGCTCTTCATTGCGTGAACCTGGATTGTGTAGTTCTTGTAATCCCTGAGCTCCGCAAATTCCGTAAGGTTTCTCACCATCTGCGCAGAATCAGCGCATATTCCGTTGAGTACCTCGATATAGTTTTCAACGCTGCCGCCGCAGTTAAGCAGACCCTTGCTCGTGTCAACGCCCTCGATTTCAATGTACTCGTTAGCGTCGGCCTGCGGTTTGGGCGCAACTGTCGCCTTCATGATATACTCGGCAGGCAGATGGCTGCGGAGCGATTTTTCAAGCTGTGCAAGCTCGATAGGCTTGGATACATAGTCCTGGAAGCCGACGCTGAAGAACATTTCCCGAACTCCGCTGATTGCGTTTGCCGTGAGGGCGACAACGGGAACTCTCTTGAAATAGTCGCCTTCCTTTTTCCTGATAAGCTTCAGCGTGTCGATACCGTCAAGACCGGGCATCATATGGTCCATATAGATAATATCAAAACGCTCTCTGTCAAGAATGTCAAGACATTCCTTACCGCTGCCTGCGGTAGAAACCTGGAGCTTATACGGCTCAAGCAGACCCTTGACAACCTTGAGGTTGATTTCGTTGTCGTCAACAACGAGTATTCTCGCCTTAGGCGCAATAAAGCCTTCCTTGAACGCCTCCGTGCTATACATAGCGTTCAGCGGCTCGTCGTTGATTACGTTGGCAATAACCGAGCTGTAAAGCGGACGGCGAAGAAGCAGAACTTCCTTATAACCGCTCGCAGTCTGGTTTTTCTCGATAATCATAACTATCTTGGGATTGCCGTTCGACGCCGCAAAATTCTTTACACGGCGCATATTGCAGTCATACAGCTTTTTGGTAATAAACAGGTACGAGAAATCCTGTATTCCGCTGTACGAGGTGATTTCCTCGATATTTCTTGCATACTCCGCCTTTACGCCGAGGCGGTCGAAGTCCTCTCTTGCGGACTTAATGTGCATTGCGTTTTCGTCGGCAAACATAATTCCGCCGACCTTTTCTGCGTCAACCTCTGCGATAGGCGTGGGATTTACAATCGTCTGCGGCAGGAAGAACGAGAACTTGCTTCCCTTGCCGTATTCACTCTCAACCTCAATATTACCGCCCATAAGCGTAAGCAGTCTTTTACAGATTGAAAGACCGAGACCTGTACCCTCGATAGACCTGTTCTGTCTTGTGTTGACACGGCGGAAGCTCTCGAACAGCTTGTTGAGGTCCTCCTCACGGATACCGCTGCCCGTATCGGAAACGGCTATCGCAAGACCCTCCACGCCGTTTACCTTGCGGAAATCAACCTCAAGGCGGATATGTCCCTCCGAGGTAAATTTCGCCGCATTGTTAAGCAGGTTTGTAAGAATCTGACGGAGGCGTATCTCGTCGCCGAACAGCTCCGACGGAATGTCGGGCTCAATATCAACCATCAGCTCAAGGTTTTTGTCCGAAAGACGGACGGAGATAATATTTACAATATCATTGATAACGGAGGTAATCTGATAGTTTACCTCGACAATTTCCATCTTGCCCGATTCGATTTTCGAAAAGTCAAGAATGTCGTTTATAATCGCAAGCAGAGCGTTGCCTGCGCTTTTTATGTTGTGCGCATTTTCACGGACGCCCGGCTGGAGGTCCTCACGGAGTATAATCTCCGTCATACCTACGATAGCGTTCATAGGCGTTCTGATTTCGTGCGACATATTAGCAAGGAAGTCGCTCTTTGCCTTTGCGGCGGAAACTGCGTCCTTTTTCTTAAACTCAACGATACGGAGAAGTTCCATATAGCTCTTGCTCTTTTCAAGGAGCACCTGCTGTCTTTTGTTTATGTACCCCGCAAGCACGCATACCGCAACAAGACCCGCACAGAATACGAGCATTTTTACAAACATTTCGTCGGGGGACGCAAAATGGCTCATGAAATTCTGTCCGTCAAAAATGAGGAAAAGCGCATAGATGCCTGCACTGACGATTGTGTAAAGGAGCGTGAGCGGGAGATTTTCATACAGCGCACTTATACAGGCGATAACGAGGAACGCCTCCTGTATTATGGCTATATTGCCGTATACCGAGCTGTAAATCAGCAGCAAAAGCACAAAACAGCCTATGCACGACGCACTGACCATAAAGAACGTGCTCGTCCTTCTGACTACCGTCACCACGAACAGGTAAAGCATGCTCGCCGCACAGTATGCGGGAAAATACCAGGGAACATTTATTATTCCGAGCGAGGAAAACACAATCATGACCAGCGCTGCCATAAAATAAATGCCCATAACGAGGAGCTCGGTTTTTTTATTGCGGGTTGCGTTAATCAGCTGCATCTTCTTCCTCCTCGTCATTTTTTACCGTACAGTTATCCTTGAGCGTCACGCCGTCGGGTATAACAAATTTGAGTGCGCTCGGGAGAATACGCATGGTGTATTGATTATTGCAGACCGACGGGTCAAAAATTTCGCCGTCCGCCATAAAATAGTGGTGCTGATTTGAGGAAACCTTTACGGTTATTTTCTTTGCGTCAAGCACAAGCGCATCATGTCCTATATCATCAAGGCGGCCATGAGCGTACGCAGAGTAGAATTTAAGGAAGTGCGTTCTTGAATGTATATCGACGAGTATTACCTTGAACATGCCGTCGTTGGGACAGTTCACAGGTATGGGCGACACATGCCCCGCATAAACGGGTCCGTTCATCGCCGTTACTACGCCGTATTTGCCGTCGTATGTATTTCCGTCAATTTCTATGCTGTAATTCTGCGACATGTTGCGGAAGAAATTGCTGACAATCGAAAACGAATACGGCACGGTTCTTCCGAGGAACGACAGCCACGGAAAATCGTTGACCGTTCCCGCAACCTTTGCCTCAAAGCCCGAAGAAATGCTGTTGAGAGCCTTGCCCATGCCGAAATCAAGCACGTCCATAAGTATCGGCTTGCCCTCTATTATTTTACGAAGATTTGCAAAGGCGTACGACTCGCCCTTGAAACACTTGAGAAAATCGTTCGTTGCGCCGCAAGGGAAGAAAGCGACCTCAACTCTTGACAAATCGGGGATTCCCGACAGCATGCGGCAAAGCGTGCCCGAGCCTCCGCAGGCGTACAGCCGAAGCGGCTCGTCGTCAAAAATGTCGCAGAAACGCTGTGCAAGCTCGGTTTCGTGCCCCGCATACTCGCTCGTAAAGACAAGCGATTCGAGGTCGTCCCTTGATTCGGTATACTCTCTTATGCTCGCCGACATATCCTCTCTGCCGGCCTTGGGGTTAACTATAAAAACGTGTTTCATATCATACTCCGCACTCTGTCAATTTGTCGGGCTGCCGATTTGCATGCACACAGCTCTGCATTATACACAATAAATTATATCATATTACACCGTAAAAATCAATAATTTTATTTACATTTGTTGCGATTATTTGTAAAAAAAGACGTCTGGAACAGTCTGCTGTGCGGAGAGCGGACATTTTCTCCGGGGCGCCTGCACGGCGGAGCAGAAAGGAGATTTGCCGTCGGCGGACGGGCAGACGAGAGTAAATCACGGCGCCGCCGCAAATGTACTCCGTACATTTGCCCGAGCCATTCCCTTTGCAGGTTATGGGGGGAAGGGCTATGTCGCACGGAGTGCCACGGCGGCGCAAGGCGAGCCGCCTTGGGCAGTTCCCGCCTTTTATAAGAAACAGCTAACCCCGCAGTTGCAAAACGGCGGGGTTAAAAACTTCTATATGGCGGACGCACCAACGGGGGGAGCCGCACGGAGTGCGGCGGCGGCGCCGTGGTTTCGAGGTTGTGCTTGTGCGGTGCTGCGGCAGGCGACATACCGTCCCCACAAAACCCACTTGTAAGCAAATAAAACATTGTATGCAGTGCACCGCATAGAAATCAAGGCGCAAAATTTCAGTTCAACTTTTTTAAAGGGTGCGGGCAGAGCTCCGAAAAAAGCACCCCTCAAAAGAAAACCCGACGCATAAAACATACGTCGGGATATACTTTATTAAACAGGCATTGTAAGGAAACGCTTGAATTCGTTGGGGTCCTGACAGCGTGAGCGGCCCATATCCTCGGTAATCTTGCCTGTGCGGACAAGTCTTGCGAGGTCCTGGTCAAGCGAGAACATGCCCGCAGCCTTACCTGTCGCAATAGCCGACGGAATCTGGAATATCTTACCTTCACGAATCATTGCTCGTACAGCGTCGGTTGCCGCCATGATTTCAAGCGCCGCAACACGTCCTCTGCCGTCGGATGTGGCAACGAGCGTCTGCGAAACTACGCCGACCATGGAGTTAGCGAGCTGTGAACGAATCTGACCCTGGGAGTGAGGCGGGTAAACGTCGATGATACGGTCAAGGGTTTCTGCGGCACCCGTTGTATGAAGTGTAGAAAGCACCAAATGACCTGTTTCAGCGGCGGTTACGGCTGCGTTGATTGTTTCGAAGTCACGCATCTCACCTACGAGGATTACGTCCGGGTCCTCACGAAGAGCAGCACGGAGAGCGCCTGCGAAGCTGTCAACGTCCACGCCGATTTCACGCTGGTTAAGCATTGACTGCTTGTGTGTATGGAGATACTCGATAGGGTCCTCGATTGTGATTATATGACAGTTTTTCTGGCGGTTGATGTAGTCAATCATAGCCGCAAGAGTTGTCGATTTACCCGAACCTGTCGGTCCTGTTACAAGCACAAGTCCACGGGGCTGCATTGCGAAGTCACCGAGGATTGAGGGGAGATACAGGTCCTTCAGAGTAGGAATATCATTTCGCAGAAGACGCATAGCAACAGCGTGATAGCCTCTCTGGCGGTATACGTTAACTCTGTGGCGCTGGCCGGATGCGGATACATACGCAAAGTCGGCGTCCTCGCCCTTCTGAATTGTCTGCTTGTGCTTAACGGTTGTAATCTGGTTGATGATGTTTACGATGATGGGCTCTGTGCAGTCGGGATAGCCCGAAATCTTCTTGATTGAGCCGTGCAGGCGGACAATGGGGGGAAGTCCCGCTGTGAAATGCAAGTCCGATGCGCCGAGCTTTCTTACTTCGTCAAGGATTTTATTTACGTCAATGGTGTTCATCTGTTTACTCCTTATTATATGGTATTATACCGTGTATGTAGCCTTTACAAGCTCATCCATCGTTGTTTTTCCTTCAAGAACCATGTCTGTTACGTTGTCACGAAGCAATCTTGTGCCGTTCTTTCGTGCCTGCGCACCGATTTCCTCGGCTGTGGCACCCTTCGAAATAAGCTCCTTGATGTCGTTTGACGTGATGATAATTTCGTGAATAGCGGTACGTCCTTTGAAGCCCGAGCCTCTGCACTCACGGCAGCCGCCCTTGTGGTGAGCGTATACCTCGACAGGCTCCGTCTTTCCTACGAGGCGGAGGTCGGCAGGGTCAGTAAGCATTATCTTCTCGTGGCACGCAGGGCAGAGCAGCTTAACAAGTCGCTGTGCGATGATACCGATAAGAGAGGATGCAACCATGTACGGAGCAACGCCCATGTCGATAAGACGGACGATTGTGCTTGCTGCGTCGTTTGTATGAAGTGTGGAGAGAACCAAGTGACCTGTGATAGCGGCACGGATAGCAATATCGGCTGTTTCGCTGTCACGGATTTCTCCGACCATTACGATGTCAGGGTCCTGACGGAGGATAGAACGGAGGGCTGCGGCGAATGTGAAGCCTGCCTTGTCGTTCATCTGACACTGGTTTACGCCGTCGATTTTCTTTTCGCACGGGTCCTCGGCTGTAACGATGTTTACGTTAGGCTTTGAAAGCTCGCCGAGCGTAGCGTAAAGAGTTGTTGATTTACCCGAACCTGTCGGTCCCGTAACGAGCATAACGCCGTGCGGGCAGCGGATAATCTGCTTGAACATTTCGTAGTTGTAGTCCGTCATACCAAGCTCGGTAATCTTACGAGTGCTGTCGTCGGCTGACGAAAGAAGACGGATAACGCATTTTTCGCCGTATACGGTAGGAATCGTAGATACACGGAAGTCCTGCGTAACTTCGCCGAACACAGTACCGAATCGACCGTCAAGCGGGATACGCTTTTCGGCGATGTTCATACCCGAAAGAATCTTGATACGAGTGATAAGAGCGCTGTGGAACTGCGGCTTGATTGTCATTTTGTCCTGCTGAACAAGCTCGCCGTCGATACGGAAACGGATACGGGTTCTGTCCTTGAACGGCTCGATATGAATATCCGACGCCTCCTGGTTATACGCACTTTCAATCATCGTATTAACCAGCTTAACAACAGGCGCATTATCAATACGTTCTGCGGATTCGTCTGTCTGTTCCTCGGTAGCGCCGTCCTCCATTTCCTTGTCGATTTCGTTCATAACGTTCGACACGGTTGTTGCGGAGTACGCTCTGTTTATAGCCTCAAGGATAGAGGACTTTGTTGCGAGCATGGGCTTGATTTCCATACCTGTCGCAATTTTCAGGTCCTCGAATATGCTGAAGTTGATAGGGTCGTTGGTTGCTACATAAAGGCTGCCGTTATTGATTCTGAAACCGATAACAACCTTTTCCTTCGCAAGGTTCTGCGGAATTTTCTTTACGGCGTCAACGTCGATTTTTGATGTCGTGAGGTCAACATAGGGGACTTTAAGTCTTGACGAAAGAGCCTGTGCAAGCTGTGCCTCGGACACGAAGCTGAGCTCAAGGAGCACGTCGCCGAGCTTTTTGCCCTCCTCCTCTCTCTGCTTGATAAGAGCCTGTTCAAGCTGAGCCGAGGTAATATAACCGCTCTCAACGAGAATTTGTCCGATAGGTAGGTTTTTGATAGCCATAGCACCCTCCAAAAAAGATTATATTATAATATTGATATTATTTGCAAAATGTGGTAAAATGAATGTACCAAAACGAAAGGAAACAGTTTTATGGAAATTGTACTTCTCCACATGAGCGAGCTTTCGCTCCCGTTTCAGGTCTGTCTTTCGGTCATGATATTCATTCTCGGAACCGTTATCGGCAGTTTTCTGAACGTCGTAATTCTCCGCACTCCCATCAAGGAAAGCATATCAAAAGGCCGTTCGCACTGTATGTCCTGCCGTCACACGCTTGCCTGGTATGACCTTTTCCCCGTTTTCAGCTACATATTCCTCGGGGGAAAATGCCGCTACTGCAAGGAAAAAATCTCGGCGAGATATATGATAGTTGAGCTTATTACGGGTCTTTGCTTTCTTGCTTCGCTGTGGACGCTCGGAATTTCCGTCAAGCTTGCGTTTGCAGTGATTGCGCTTCCCGTGCTCATTGTGGCGAGCTTTATCGACATCGACACAATGGAAATCCCCTACGGCTGCACGATTACTCTTGCCGCACTCGGCGTTATCGCAACGGTAATCTCCGTATTCGACGGCGACGCAAATCCCTTTGAGGAACATCTTATCGGCGCCGTTGTTGTAGCCGTTCCGTTCGCAATTCTCGCACTTTTCGGCGGAATGGGCGGCGGAGATGTTCAGCTTATGGCGGGAGCAGGTCTGCTGTTAGGCTGGGATGTTGTTCCTGCGGCGATAATCGGAATTGTTCTCGGCGCAATATTCGGAACGATTGAACTGCTCCGTGTTCCCAAGGGCAAGAATGCCGAGCTTACAAAAGCGGTCGGCGACGCCGCAAAGGAATGGTACACAGCCGAAACCGAAAACGGCGGCGGACTTTCCGAGGGAAAGAGCGACGTTCTTTTCGGAACGATATTCGGCGGAAAAACCGATATCGACGAGGACTGTGCAGACAAAAAAAGCTGGGAAAAATATCCCGACATCAAAGCTCTCAATTCGCAGCTTTCAGCAGCAGTCGAGGGAAATTCGAAATTCGCATTCTCGATTACTCTTGAAAACGGTGAAATAAAAGCGGTAAAGTGCAAGAAATCAATAGTGTTCGGGCCTTACCTGTCGCTCGGTATTGCGGGAGGAATCTGGTTCGGCGGAATGATTATCAGCTGGTACTTATCGCTGCTGGGTTGAAAATAAGCAACTTGACAGGAGGCTGTATAAGCCTCCTGTTTTTGTTGCGTTAATTTATCCTTCTGTTTTATACTGCTCTGCGAAAGACGCAATATCATACTCACGCATATTGTAAACAATTATCGTGTCGTAACCTACCGTAGAGGGGGTAAATCCGCCTGCGATTGTTGACTGAATGCTGTAATTACGAGCAATATTCAGGCAGTCAAAGGTGTTTGTTTCCTTTGTTTCGTAGAACGGTGCCATATCGGGGTCGTCATCGTGAGGCAGCCATGCGTCGCCGCCGGCGTCCGTATATGTATCGGTCGATTCGTCATATACAACATATCTGTAAGGCTTAAGTTCGAAAGGAAGATTGTCGTCGTCAAACTCGGAGTATGCAATGACGTTCGTTGTAATACATGTCGAACCGTTGCACACAATCTCAAGCAGATACTTGTAACCGCCGTAGTACGAATTGTTGAACACCCTGAACTCCTCGAACTCGCCCGCCTTGAGGAAGCCGGAAATTCTTTGCTGAATCACAGAATCTGTGGTAGATTCTGTAATATTCAGGTGAAGCGGGTCAGCGAGCACCTTCAGCGGGATGTTATAAAGCTTGTAAGTAAAGTTTTCTTCGTCCCAGTGAAGAATCATCATGCAGGGGTCCTCGTTGACATTGCCGAGCGAGCCCTTGCCGGGATACGAGCCGGCCTCGCCGCCCATATCATTTTTCGGTCTGTAATAGCTTGATACGAGGTCAAGCAGGTCAAACTGGTGATTTGCGGTGCTGTCCTGCGCAATATTTTTAACGTCAACGTAATTATATACGTTTACCTCGCTCGCAAAGCTTACCGAACGTTCGATATAGTCGTTGAAGGTTTTGCTTGAAAGCTTTACATCGTTGTTTACGGTGTTGGTTTCGATAACTCCTCTTACAGGAACGAACATCGCCATAACAGCAGCAAGAAGGAGAACGGTAATGGACATTGCAACAATGACTTCAACAAGCGTAAAGCCTTTTTTGCGGGATAAATGCTTCATTTGTTTCAATCCTTTCTGCCGTGATTAAACCTTGTCGTATGTTACCTGCGAGCTGGATGTGCCGAACCACGCCTGGGTGATGCCGCCGTCAACTCTGTAATCATCTTCAAAGTCGGTGTTTGTTTCGCTGTTTTTGAGTGTAAACGAAATCTTGATACTGCTGAGCTGTGCGAAGTCGGACGAAGAGCCGTCTGTCTTTCCCTTTTCCTTGATAACGATTGTCGATTTATCGCCCTTTGTTGTCGTTACGTCAATTCCGGGGGAGAAATTATCAACCGTTACATTACCGATTACATAGGAGTAATCGGTACCCATAAGGTCGGGGAGAACGATGGTGAACTGTTCGCCTACGCCTGCGCTTGCAGTCTGGTGAATGTTAAGACCTGTGATATCATAGTAGATATCCTCGCCCTCAGCTCTTGAGGTTATGTTGAATCTTACCTGGTCGATTGTGTCGCCCAATGCGAATTTATCGGCATTGGCATTGAGAGTACCGTAGCGCAGACCATTGGCGATAAGACCGCTGATAAGGAGCGTGGAGTCCATTCTGTCTATGTCTTCGCCGCAGCCTGTGCACTTATTGCCGTTCTTATCAAGGGTTGCGGTGGAAACCGTTTCCTTGCAGAGCTGGCATACCCAGTATTCAACATAGTCGTAGGATATTTTAAGTCCTTCCGTCGATGAAACGCCGTTAGCGTCAACGATGTCGAACTTGAGGATGTCTTCCTGTTTCTGTGCGTCGCTCTTGCCGCCGTTTGCCTCGCTGAGGTTTACGTCGTGCTCCTCGTCGTCAAGCAGAATAGCTCCTACCTGCGTACCGAGGTCGCCAGCAACACGGTTGTTGGAGTTTGTCTGATTAACAGTCATTGTAAGCAGGAGCATTACAATAGCACTCATAATCGCAAAAACAGCAATCGCAATAAGGCATTCTACAAGCGAAAAGCCTTTTTTGCCAATCAGTTTTTTCATAGCTCCTCCTTAATCAATAAACGTAGTTGGAAGCGCCGGGGCTCCATGCGTAGGCAGAGGGAACATAAATTCCGGGAGTGCCCGAGGGAGGTGTGCCGTCATGCCAGATGTATTCGATATAGTCGATTACCTTATGAGAGCCGCCGCTGCCTTCGGAGTCCATGTTGGAGAATACGCCGCCGAGGACGTCGTTGTTAGGAACAACGTAGGTATAGTCTCTCTGTCCATCGAGGTCGTATGCGTTTACGATAAGACCGCCGAGGATTGCCGTACCTGTGTTGTTTTCGCCTGTCGACGTGTAGTCCATGTAAGGAGCATAAGCATAGCCTGCGAAACCGCTGTCGGTTGTTTCAATCTGGAAGCCTGTCGGCGAATCGGATGTAGAAATAAGGAATACGTTGTTGTATACGTTGTCGGGGTCCTTGATGTTGGAATCCTTGTCAAGGAGCTGTGTATAATCCGCTGTCTGAAGGTTTCTTACCTCGGGATTAAAGCCCATAGCGTCATAAATAGTCGAAGAGCCTACAAAAGTTCTCTGACCCTGGAAGTATGATGTAATGCCTGTCGGGCACGGAGCCATTTCGAATACAACAGCGTCGTTCTTGTCGCCCTTTGTGATAACAGAAATACCGTTATTCTGGCTGTTTGCATTGGAAGATGCACCAAGCCATGTAAAGCCTGTGTTGTTTGTGCCTTCATACGTCATGTATGCGCTGTTGCCCGAGCCGTTGATTACGCAGTTCGGAGCAAGACGTACATAAACAGCGTCGCCTGAATTGAGGTCATCCGGTTTCAGCGGAGTTTTATTTGTCGAATTGTTTACGTCAAATACATACTGGTAGTTGAAATAGGACGGGTTGTTATCTGCACCTGTAATGCTGTTGATTGTGCAGTTACCTGCCGTTATTGTGATAATAACATCCTGGCCGTCAACCTCAATATAGTAGTTAGAGTCATTTGCAACAGGAACATACGAGCCTTCAACCATCTGGAGCGTAAGGTCGATGTCAACAAGTGTGTCAATGCCTGTAATTCTATCCGAGTTTGTAGCGTAATTGGAGTAAGTTTTCTTATCCATCTGACCGTCAAGCGTGGAACTTGCAATTGTCGTATCCCAGCCGCCCTTGAGGTTGCTTGAGTTTACCTTATTCTTGGCGTTTTCGTCACCGTAAACCTCATCGCCGTTTACATAGAAATCGGTAGAGCCGATGTTGTACGGGTTGGTGTTACCCGAAGTAATTGTACCGAAAGAGCCGTTGCTGTTAGAGTATGCGGAAGCGTCATAGGATGTGTAAATATTGCCCGCAACATAAACGCCCGCTGCATTCAGATTGGACTGACCCGCTGTGAGGTAAAGGTCGCCGAGAACGTAGATATACTTTGCGTTGATACCCTGCTGGTTGTTGATAACAAGGTCACCGCCTACATAAAGAGTACCGTCGTTGCCGAGGTTCAGCTGCGCTGCGTTATCAGCCATAAGGAGAAGATCCTCGCCGATGTACCAGTCCTTGTTGGGCTGTTCGGTAGTATCGATGGAGAACTTACCGTCAAAGCAGATAGAACCTGTACTTGTGAGATCCTTATAGAATGTGTTGTTTGCGTTCTGGTTCTGGTTGTAGGAGAAGTAGGTTACGTCGTTCTTAAAATAAGCGTCGTCAGTAATCTTGTTAACGCTGATTTTAACTACCTGACGTTCCTTGTTCTGACCTGTTGTGATAAAGAACGAGTCAAAGGTAGGAATTTCGCCGGGGTCGGGTTCTTCTTTATAATGGATAACTTCTTCGTTCCAGCCGTCTGTGCCGGGGTCAAATGTACCGTCGTATTCCTTCAGCTCAACCTGGCAGTAAAGCAGAGTTTCAATTTCAATCTGGTCGTCGGCAAAGCCAACCTCTGCGTCAACGATGTAGTATCTGTCCTCCCAGCGTGTGCCGTCAGTCTTCATTACACCGTTGGACTTTTCAAGCTTTACAGCCAGCTTGTAATAGTCAACCATGCCGGGGATGGTGTCGACATCGGTCGAGGACTCGGCCGTAACCGTCTGTCCGACAGTTTTCATTCCCTGAACTGCCTTTGTAAATGTTTCAAAGTTGTTGTATGTTGTGTCGGTCTGTGTGTTGGAAAGCGCACTTATCGCCATATCGGAAATAGATGTGGCAGACAGGTACAGCTGCGAATAGTTGTAGTTATCAACAATGGAAAGTCTTGCTGTGTAAGCGGTATAGTATGCGCCTGTTGCAAGAGCGATAAGCATTGCCATTACGATAATAACAATGAAGAGCACGCTGCCGGCTTTCTTTCTTAACCGTTTCACTCTTAAAAGCTTCATAGTAATCATTCCTTTCTGCCAATTTCGTGGCTAATATTGCGTCAGTCATTTTTTGCGGAGCCGGCGTTTAAACCGGCCCGCTCTGTTTCTCAATTACTGATTGATAACAATCTTTTCTCCCGCTACGTCGATTGTTTCCATTTCGTCGATGCCCATGGGCTGTACGCAGTACATGCAAACCGTGAGACCTGTAAATTCAAGGATTGTATCTTCGTCAACGTCAACTCTCTCGTTCATACTGTCAGCAGAAGCAAGAGGATTATCTTCGGGTTTTTCACTGGTTGTAAATGTAAACTTAACCTCGGGGAGGTATGTAGCTCTTTCAAGGTCGTTGATGTAGTCAATGAATTCCTCGTACTTGCCGTACTTGCATGTACCGTCGATTTCAACTTCCATGTAAGCTGTTGTCTGTGTCTGCTGTGTGAGTGTGAGGAGGTTAGCACGGATAAAGAGCTTCCTTAACTCTTCCTCTACCTTGGCGATAGGTGTGCCGTTGATAGAGATAATCTTGCCGTTTTCGTCGTACTCAGCAGTGATTTCAGTTGTTTCTGCGTTTTCTTCGCCCTCTGCCGCAGATGTTTCTTCAAGTGCGGACGCAGCCTGCGAATATGTCTTGAGCTGGTATTCAACTTCTGTTGTTGAGAAAGCTGTTACCTTGATGTCTGTTGTCGAAAGCTCGGATACGGATAAAGACATAACTTCCATTTCGTTAGCTCTCATGTAAGCCTGAACGATTTCGTCAGCTTCGTAAGTTGTAAGGTCGGGGTAGAAAGAGCCCTCAAGCTTTTCAGCTTCTTTTCTTACGTCTTCAATTTCCTTGTCGATAGTGTCCTTGCGGAGAAGTGTTGTGTTAATGTCGTCGAGCTCCTTCTGAACAGATGTGAGCTCCTTGTTATTCTTGGCGATTGACTGGTATGCGGGCAGTACAAACATAATGATACCTGCCGTAAGAATACCTGCTGTTAAAAGTACAGCAATTACAATCTTTTCAATCTTATTCAACTTCAACGTCGTTTCCTCCCTTGATTAACATTGTAAGCTCGAAGGAGTATTCCTTTTCCTTCGATGTCGAAACAGCTGTTTCGTCTTTCTTTTCATCGTCGGTTTCGAGACCAAAGCCCTCGTAAACGATATTTTCGAAATAATCCTGTTCAATCAGGTTTCTTACATACTTGGAGGGAAGAGTCGGATCTTCTGTTACTGCCTTGAGCGAAACAGAGTACTCGGAAACCTCAACTTCTTCGATAAGCTTTACACCCTCGGGGAGAGCCTCTACAAGCTTTGCACGAACGTCTGTCGTCGCCTTGGGCATATAATCGAACAGGTCGCACGCAACCGTCAGATTATCCTTATAAGATGTGTAGCTGTTAAATACGGAAATCTTTGCCTCAAGAGCGTCAACCTCAGCCTTCTTGCTGTCGATTTCTGCCTGTACTTTCTTGATTTCCTCGGCTGTACCGCCTGCGATAGCGTTGCATACGAGCGTACCGCCTGCGCAGAGAGCCGCACTGCCTACTGCGAGAAGTGCGAGAATTGCGAGGAATGCGCCTGCGCCCTTCTTCTCCTTAACCGCAGAGGACTGGAGGAGGTTAACGTGGTCAAGATCCTTGCGTACCTTGAAGAATGCACCGATTGCGTTAGCGTAGTGCGTGAAGTCAAGGTCGCAGAATGTAACGATATTGTTGGGGATGCTCAGGATGTGTGCGGGGAGGTTGAAGGACGAAATTGCGTTGGAAAGCGAAATGAAGTCCTTAACGTAGCCGTAGAACATAATCTCCTTGAGCGGCTTGCTGTTCTTTCTTGAAGAAATGAACTGGATTGTTCTGAACAGGTTGTCATAAACCGCCATATTTACATAGTTGGGATCGTCGTCATAGTCGGACGCATCAATCTTAACGTAACGGGAGAGAGCAACCTGGCCGTCCTCGTAAAGGTTGATGTTAAGGAAGTCCTCGTCAATCTGAACGAGAAGGAGCGGCATGGAGCTTTCGAGCTTCGGCGTGTTCAGAACAAGACGTGTGATACAGTTGTTACTGATGTTAATCTGCTTGAGGTTAAGACCGAGCTGTGTGAAAAGTCTGATGTAGCCGTCAACCATTCTCTGGGGGCAGGCTGTCGCTGTAAGCTTTATCATGGGAGCGTTGTTCTCGTCAACCGTTTCGCCGATGATTGAGTAGGAAATGTTGTATTCCTTTGTAACACCCATGGTGTTGAGAATCATAGATTCGATTGCTGTGGAATTAGCGATGTTCTTGGGCTTGGGAAGAACAAGTTCCTTGTAAAGGATGGAGCCGGAGTTGATACATACGATCGCTTCCTTGTCCTTGATTCCCTTTGTGGAAATGATGTCGGTGATTTCGCCGGCAACCATAGGAATATCGGTGATGTAACCGTTGCTTACACATCCGAGAGTAAGCACTCTTGTTTCAACCTCAACAACACGGATTTTGTTTCCGCTGAGCGTTCCTCTGACAAGCTTAACCTGCTTGTCGGTAATATCAATTGATAACATATTGCACCTCGTTATTTATTATTTATTAAGCAGCCCTGCTGCACGGATTTTCGGTAATTAAGCCATTGTGCCCATCGAACCGTAGATAAGCGGGAAGATAGCACCGAGTACGCAGCCGATAACGATACCCATGATAATAATCATGAGAGGCTCAAGCAGCGATACGAGCTGACCGATAGCGGAGTCCGCTTCTTCGTCGTAGTAGTCTGCGGTCTTTGTGAGGATGTCGTCAAGCGCACCGGATTCCTCACCGACGAGGATTGTCGCCGTAAAGATACCGGGGAAAAGCTTTGTTCTGCCGAGAGATGTGGACAGCGCTTCACCGTGCTTAACGTCTTCGATTACCTTTGAGAATATTTCGGATATGTACATGTTGCCGAGAGTCTGTTCGGACTTTTCAATACATTCAACCATCTGCATACCGCTGGCAAAAAGGTTTGACATTGTTCTTGCGAAACGTGCGGTATTGATAACCATAAGGAGGGGACCAACCTTAGGCATCTTTATCTTCAGCTTGTCGAATTTAAGTCTGCACGACGGAATACGCATCGCATACTTGAATGCGAAAATGCAGACAATAACAATCGCCGCAATAACGTACCATCTTGCCGCCATAAAGTCGCCGACTGCGAACAGTGCTGCGGAGAACGCAGGCATATCTTCCGTCGAGCCTCCGAACATGTCCTTGAACATCGGGAGGATGAACACAAACATACCTACAACGATAACTACAAGCAGGATACCCAGAATCATCGGGTATGTGGTTGCGCTCTTGATTTTGTTGTTGATTTTGTTTTCCTTTGCATAATGCTCGGCAACTCTGGTCATAATCATATCAAGGTTACCACTCGATTCACCCGCCGCAACCATGCTTATAAACAGGTTGGGGAATGTGCCGGGCATTGCCGTGATGGCTTCGGAGAAGGATTTACCCTTCTGAACTTCCTCATAAATTGAGAGGAGAACCGCTTTACTCTTTTTGTTTTCTTCCTGTGTATACAGGATGTGCAGCGATTTTACAAGACTGATACCTGCGGTCAGCATTGACGACAGCTGTCGGCAGATAAATGCAAGATCCTTGGTCTTGTACTTGTACTTCGCCTGAACCCTCTGTTCCTCTATCTCTTTGTACGATGTACAGAATAGATTTTTGCTTCGCAACTTCTCGGAAAGATCCGGGAAATCGTCAGCGTATTCCTTGCCTTTGACCGTAGCGCCATTGACGTCGGTCGCAACGTACGAATAGTATGCCATTTGAACCCTCCGCTCTCATTTACCGCAATGCGGTTAATAATATAAATGCATTACGCATATTTATACAATAATCATTATATCACATATATTTCTATTTAGCAATTATTGTATATTACAAAATTATACCTCAAAATTTGTATAATTATTGCGTAAAATGTACATATTGCCTAAATTTACGATACCAAAATAAAACTTTTTAATAAATCGCTTGCAGTAAAATGACAAAATGTAACCGAAAAAACGCTCTTTATTGTATTAAAACAGCAAAACGCCGTACAGCACAGAACAAATCCATGCCGTACGGCGGTATTTTATTCTTCTCCGACGCTTTTTCCGCCCGTAATAAGCTCCTTTGCATAAGGCAGCTTTTCAATCTCCGCACAGAATTCCCGCCACTCGGGGAGACGGTGATTTCTTCTCTGCGAATAGATTGTTTTAAGCGCACGGTAGTTTGTCGTAAGTCTTGCGGTAAGCTCAAAGCCGCAGGGATTGCTGTAAAGCAGGCGGAGATAGTCCTCCTTGTCCTGCGTTTCGTTGTAGCGGTCCTTCAGCTCGTTCATAATCTCAATCATTCTCGGGTCAACGTACTTATTGTACTGCTTTGACAGGTCGAATTTTGCGATTCTGTGCATAGTGGACTGGCTTGAAACAAATTCAAGGAAACGGTAGCGCTCCGCCTCTGTCCATGCCTTTACGGTAAAGGTGAGGTCGAACGCAACACGGATACCCGTCATGAACTGGTCGTGGCCTTCGCCCTTGGGGGTGCGGGCGAGGCTGATTATACGGTCGGTAAGCTCTCCGTTTACTGCGTCCGTATCAACTGCCATGGGATATTTGCTCGCCTTGAAACATTCTTCAAGATCATATACCTTTATATTTTCAAGCTTCATACCGTCCTCCGTTATACCATTATAAATATACGCACAAATTTCCGCTTATTCGGAAAGCATGAACATTTCGTAAATAATTCTGATTGCTTCCTCGAAATCGTCTTCCTTGATACCGATGATAATGTTAAGCTCGCTGGAGCCCTGGTCAATCATCTTGATATTGATGTTGGCGTGAGAAAGTGCGGCAAAGATTCTTGTAGCCGTACCCTTTGTTTCCTTCATTCCTCTGCCCACAACGGCGATAAGAGCGAGATTATGCTCGATTTCAATGTGGTTGGGGTTTGTAATCTGCTTTATTCTGTCGGCAAAATCGGGGCATTTTGCAAGACTGTCGCTGTTTACAACAATGTTCATGGTGTCTATGCCCGTAGGAATGTGCTCAAAACTGATGCCCTCGTTCTCCATAAGAGTAAGTATGCGGCGGAGGAAGCCGATTTCGTTGTTCATCTCGTCCTTTTCAAGGCAGATAACGCTGAAATTCTTTTTGCCTGCGATACCTGTGATTATATGCTCGTTCTTGCCCTCGGGAGCGGTCGGAACAATCATCGTGCCCTTTGCGGAGGGGTCGTTTGTGTTTCTGATATTTATGGGAATACCTGCGCTTCTTACGGGGAATATAGCGTCCTGATGAAGAACGGTTGCGCCCATGTAGGAAAGCTCACGCAGCTCTCTGTATGTAATTACGTTGATAACCTCGGGGTTGTCAACTATACGGGGGTCCGCAACGAGGAAGCCCGAAACGTCCGTCCAGTTTTCATAAAGCGCCGCACCGATTGCCTTTGCTACGATAGAGCCTGTGAAGTCGCTGCCGCCTCTGGAGAAGGTCTTGATTGTGCCGTCGGGCTTTGAGCCGTAGAATCCGGGGATTACTGCGTTTGAGTAGCCCTCAAGGATTGAAGCAAGGCATGCGTCGGTAAGCTCTGCGTCAAATTCGCCGTCGGGCTTGAAGAAAATGCCCTTTGCGGCGTCAACGAACTCAAAACCGAGATAGTTTGCGAGAATGATACCGTTGAGGTATTCGCCTCGGCTTGCGGCATAGTCCTTACCCGCCTTCATTTTGAAATTATCCATTATCTTTTCGTACTCAGCGTCAAGGGAAAGCGTGAGACCGAGGTCGGAAATAATGCCGTCAAAACGTTCTGCGATAGGCATAAAGGACGCTATTGCGTTAGCGCCTGCGCATACCTCGTCGTAGCACTTGTAAAGCATATCCGTAACCTTGATGTCGTCGGAAAAGCGCTTGCCGGGTGCGGAGGGAACAACATATCTGCGTTCCTTGTCGCTCTTGATGATGTCGGCAACCTTTCTGAACTGATTTGCGTCGGCAAGCGAGCTGCCGCCGAATTTAACTACTTTTGCCATTGGAAATACCCCCGGATATTTAAAAATATTATTTTCATTGTTTCGGACAGCCCTGCCGCCCGATAAGCAATATATATTATAGCATATCGGATTTAAAATTGCAACTTTTTTCCCGCATTGAAAGCATTTTTCACAGCATATGCCCATTACTCCGAATATTATTTCACAATTTGCTTTTTTTCTGTTGAAATATTACAAAAAATATGTTATAATTCCTGTAACGGCATCTGCTGTTATTATATGCAAAAAGAACGGTTAAAAGCCCTGCGACAAGGAAATGAATTATGGATACATACATCAGCATTTACAAAAAAAGAGTTCTTCGGCGTTTCCCGACGATACGTCATTTTCTGACATCTGCGGACGGACGGGTTATTTTCTCCTGCAATATCGCACTTCCCGATGATTGCGGCGAAAGTCCGCTGATTTCCGAGGTGTTCTGCGAGGAGATAAACGGACGGACGGCTGCACGCCTCAAGGCCGAGCCCAACAAGGAATACCGCCTTATCTGCGGAAACTTTGTGGGCGGGAATAACGCAATCGACAAGTCGTGCTATCTTATCGACTGCGATGCGGACGTGCGTGAGCAGACCCGTGAGATAAACGCCCACGAGGCAACGCTTTACCTCTGCGGCAGACTTGACGCAATGAAAACGCCCATAATCGAAATATACAAGGAACAGGTTTCGTTCTCCAACGAGAGCTTTGCGGAGCTGTGCGGCTACCCGCAGAGCGTTATTCATTCGATGAAGCTGTCAAACCTTGTCGGAACGGCGTCTAAGGCGTTCGCAAAGGAGCTCGAAACAAACGGAATTTTCGGCGAAACCGACGAGTTCGTTTTCCACACCCACGACGGCGCTGCGGCAACCGCACTCGTTTCGTCGGTTTCCGTTATCGGCGACAGCGAATATCTGATTGAGTTCAGGGATATAAGCGGCGAGAAAAAGCTGGCTCACGCCACAGAAAGCGCAGAAAAGCTTATCGGCGGACTTGAGGACGGCACGGCGCTGTTCGGCACAGACGAAGCTATCCTGTGGAAGAACGAAGCATTTTCGCAGATTACAGGACACAGCGGAGAAGAAACTGTCGGCAGTCTTTTCGGAAACAATCTCGGCGGCACAAGCGTTGCCGAGCTTATAAAAAACAGTGCGTTCAAATGTGCCGAGGCGGAATTTGAAATGACCGACCCGAGCGGCACAGCCCGAAACGTGCAGTTTCGGGCATACCCTGTCGGCGACGAGCTGTACGCTGTCGTAATCAAGGATATATCCGATTTCAGCAAGCTCGAAAAAACCGCCCGCAGTATAAAAATAACCGATCCTTCGACAGGAATGTGGACATCGGAATATTTTACCGAGCAGTACAACAAAACGTTCAAGGAATGCAAGACACGCTCGGCGGAAATATCGCTCCTTATAATCGAAATCGTAAATTTCGACCATATTTTAATGAGCTACGGCGCTGTCGTGGCGTACAATTTCATGAAAATCTTTTCTATACGTCTTGCGGACGTATGCGGCGGAAAGGAGCAAATCTGCCGTATAGGCGAGGCACGCTTTGCGCTGTATCTTGCCGATACGGGACGTGATGCGGCAATAGAAAAAATCGAACGTATCCTTTCGGGCTGCGACATTCCGATTGTTACGAACGGACACGATATTTTCGCAAAAACTGCCGTCGGCGCAGGAACCTACCCCTACAACGCAATAACTGCCGACGAGCTTTTCAACTTCTCACGCCGTGCTATCGACGTTGCGAAAAAGAGCAGACGTTCCGCATACGCTCTTAAACCGCACAATTCTCTCGTCCTGACCGTAACCGAGCACAAGCACACCCTTGAGGACGACCTGCTGAGCGCTCTCGAAAACAACGAGTTTACTGCATATTTCCAGCCCCGTGCAACCGTTTCGGAGCATACAGTCATAGGCGGCGAGGCTCTTATGCGCTGGGAAAGCCCCGTGCAGGGGACTGTTTCCCCCGGTTATTTCCTGGAGCTTGCAAGAGAAATCGGCATTCTCCCCGACCTCGGATATAAGATAATACAGCTCGTGTGCGAGAATATAAACATATGGAACAGCAAGATGAAAAAGCCTGTCATCATAAATATAAACCTCGACCACGAACAGCTTGTTGACGATAATTTCGTGCCCACGGTAAAGGCGCTCCTTTCGACCTACAACGTTGACCCGTCGCAGATTGAATTTGAGGTTTCGGAAAACGAGGAACTGACCGACACGGAAAAAGAAGAGCAAATTATCCGCTCGCTAAAGGAAATCGGACTTTCCGTCAGCACCGACAACTACGGCGCAGGCATCGGCTCCGTTGCGGGATTTGACATCAACTCCAACAAACGTCTGACGATTGAGCGGTCGATTGTGAACGGACTTGAATACGACGTCAACAGCCGTGAAAAGGCAAAGCGCATTATCGCTCTTGCCGAAAGCAAGGGTCTTGCAGTGCTCGCAAAAGGCGTAGAAAACGAAAGCCAGCTTAAAATCCTGAGTGAGCTCGGCTGCTCGTATTATCAGGGCTACTACCTCTGCAAACCAATCCCCGCCGCAGAGTTCGGCGAATATCTCGAAGCGGAATAACAAATATAAAAGCGGAGCTGTAAGTGCAACGGCTCCGCTCTTTTTTATTCATAAATTCCGCCTGCACGGCTCACATCTCAAAATCCAGCCTTACAAGCTTTTTTCCGTTCGGCAGAGGGTACTCCGACGTTGTTTTCAGCCGATACCCAACCCCGCTCATACATTCCGACAATTCATCCTCATCCATCTGGAAATGGACTGACTCAAGGCAGTCGAATGCGTGAATATACGGCGTTTCGGATACGAACGAGCTGTCCGTGTTTATCTGTATGACGCAGGAAACGTACTGCGGCTTTACCGTCTGCACGACCCTCGCAAAGCATTCATACCCGATATACTCGATAAGAAGATTAGCCACGAGCAGCTCTGCGTGCGGGAGAATTGTACCGCAGTCGGTGAGGTCGGCGCAAATCGGCACGAATACTCCCTCGGGCATGCTGTATCTTTCCCTGCATTTTTCAAGATACTCCGCATTCACATCAACGCCGTATACCTTTTCCGCACGTCCGCAGCCGATGTGCTCAAGTCCGTTTCCGCCCGCAACTCCGAGAATCATCACCGTCCCGAAATCACAGTCACGGAACTGCTCACGCATTATTCCGTTCAGGGTCTGAAGCTGATAAACATTGTCTGCGCTCATGTGGTTTTCATAGTCGTCAAGTTTTATTTCTTCCCACGGATTGCTCATGCCCGCCTCCTGTGCCGCTTTTCCCGCTGATATTTTAAAATCCGGCTGCCGTACGACAGCCGGATTTGTTTTTATTTTATTACCGTACCGGGGAAATAGAAATCAAGTATTTCCTGGTATGTGTAGTCCTTGTAGGTTGCGAGGTTGTTTGCGCCGTGCTGGCTGAGTCCTACGCCGTGGCCGTAGCCGTAGGTCGTGAAATCAAAGCTGTCGGTAGCCTCGTTGTATACAAGGTCAAAGCTTGCCGAACGCAGTCCGAAATCAAGGATAAGCTCACGCATTGTACGTCCCGAAATTCTCACGCTGTATCCGTTGGAATTTACATAGTGGGTCTGTCCGCCGATTGTCATGCCCTCGACATAAACCGAGTCGCAGTACGAATCAATCGTAATCCATGTTGACGGGTCGCCTGTAAGCTCAATTCCGAGTGTATTGTAAATCTTCTGCTTCATCTGCTCGGAGGTAAATGATTTCTGTCTGCCGTAGTTGGGGTCGTAAACGGAGTCAAGCTCGGAATATCTGCTTTGCAGATACGGATACTCAACGCCCCATACATTGTACGCCGACGCCGTGTAACCTGCCGAGGACGCACAGTAAACTGCCTGAATCAGCTTGCCGTTATAGTAAAGCGCCTTGCCGATAACTTCCTTTACGCACTTTATCGTACGCTCGTTCGGCTCGCCCATAGCAACTGTCGCCGCCTGTCCGTTGAGATTGTACAGCTTAACATAAGTGTATGCCGCAATGGTCTGCGCCTTGATTGCTTCTTCGTCGAACTGACCGCCGATTTCGCCCGTAACAACTCTTGAAATAATGTCAACCGCATTTCCCGAAATAAGACGTCCGTTGAATTTTACCGTAAGCTCCTCGTCGTAGCTCTGAACAGCCTCGGTTGTAGTAGTAGCTTCGGTCGTCGTTGTCGCCTCGGTCGTGGTAGTGGCCTCGGTTGTGGTAGTGGCTTCGGTCGTTGTAGTAGCCTCGGTTGTTGTGGTCGCTTCCGTTGTAGTCGTGGCCTCGGTCGTTGTAGTGGCTTCCGTTGTGGTGGTCGCCTCTGTTGTGGTCGTAGCCTCGGTCGTTGTAGTTGTAGTGGTTGCCGCCGCAGTGGTTGTAGTCGCCTTGGCGGTAGTCGTTTCCGCTCTTGTGGTGGTCGTGATTACAACTTCCTCGTCGTCCGCCTCTGTCTGCGGAGGAGTTGTGGTGGACTGTCCGGCGGGAGTGGTCAGCGTAAAGCCGTCGTCGTCATCATCGTCGTCATCGTCCATAATAAAATCATCGTCCGCTTCAAGAGTGCCCGGGAGCGTGCCTATCTGTTCAAGCAGGGACTTTGTTGCGGTATAATCGCCGAGTCCCGGCTTGCGTGCGTTCGAAACATCAAGCTCGGTATCGTATGTAACACGGAGTATCTCGGTCGGCGGAGGCGCAGTTACCTCTGCGTCGGGCTCCTCGTCGTTCGCATTTTCGGCGTCGATTGCACCTGTCATCGTTTCGGTCGGAACAGGCTCCGTGCCGACGGTCACGACGATTGAGTTTTTCACCGTCAGACCTTCGATTGTGCCCATAATTCCGAACAGGAACAGATACACCGACATAATTCCGAGAGCGACTATTATTTTACCGATTGAAAATTTATTCGTATAATCACCCTTTCAAGCCTGTCTTTTGTTCTTGTTTTGCGTCCGCTTATTCCGAATCGGGAATAGCGTCGGTTTTTTCTATATTCTTGACGTAGGAAGAATCCCACTGTCTGCCTGCCCATTCGCAGGACCATGCGTCATAGTAAGCCTCAAACATCTTGCGCTTTACGTTTCCGTTTTCGTCAAAACCGTAGTTGTCGATGAATGCGTCGGTATCGAGGAGCGGGCTTTCGTTCTCTCTGACCTTTCTTGCAACGACAACAAGACGCATATCGCTGAACATTGAGAAGTCGCAGGTAGAGAGAGTCAGCAGCTCGTCGCCGTACTCAAGGTCTACGCCTGTGTAGTAGTAGCTTCTGTCAAGGCATTCGCTGACGAAATCGTTGAATTCCTTTTCCGTATCGAAATACACGTCCTCAACGTAGTTGAATACTTCGCCGTGGTTGGGGTTGGTGTTTACGAGGAAAATGGAGAAAATGTTGTATACGTTCCGCTCGTAGAGAGTGTCGAACGAAATCTGGTAATTGTCCTTGAGGAAATCTATTCCCGCCTTGTCGGGACGGTAGTTCGAAAGCGGCTGGAACAGGTTGTTGGTTATAAGGTTGTGTCCGTAGAGAATGATATTCGCAGGACGTGAGGTAGGCGTGAACTCGCCCTCGTAGTCCGCAAACACCGTGCCGTTTTCGGTGGGCACCTTATAGAAGTTGTGCTTGAGGTAGTAGTCGTTATCCTCCGCCTGAACAACGGGATAATTTACATAAGGATAGATAGTAACCCAACCCACGAAGTCGTTGTTTTCCTCGTAGTAGCTTACATATTCCTCAAGCACCTCAACCTCGGTTTCGCCCCCCTGGGAGCTGTCCGAGCTGTCGTCATCGTCCTTTACGAGAATGGTTATTTTTTCGTCGGAGGCATTTTCCTCCTTCTTGTCGGCCCATTCCTGGCTTTCGGAATTGTTCTTCAGATCCCGCAGGACATAGAAATCAACAAGCTTTATGCCCGCAAAAACAAGCACTGCAAGCGACACAAGGAAAATCAGCTTACGTATAACCGTGCCGACGCTGTCGCCCTTCCATGGGAAAAGCCCCGAGAAAAAGCTGACAAAAATATTCTGTTTTTTTCTCTTTTTGCGCTTTTTCTTATTGTCTTTCTTCTCCGCATGCTTGAGTTCGATTTCGGGCATTTATTTCCATTCCTTTCAAATGCGGCTTATCAGCCGTTCCAAGCGTCAAAGAACGCCTTGTCTTCGAGATACTGGTCGTAGCCTACGAGCTTTGTTGTATCCCAGTTTCTTCCCTGCCAGCTGCCGCCGTTGTATGCGTAGTATGTGTCGAACATGAGCGGGCTCTTGTTGATGTATGCCTTGGAAACGTCAACATCTTCGGTCTCGCCGTCACGGACACGCCTTGCGAATACTACGAAACGTGTGTCGATAGTGTTGCCGAGAGGATAGTAGCAGGTCGAAAGAGTAAGCAGCTCGTCGCCGTACTGTAAATCAACGTCTGTGTAGAACATGCTTCTGTCGAGGATTTTTTCAAGATATGTATAGAATTCTTCCTCGTTCTTGATAGTTCTCTGCTTGTAGTAGGAGAATACCTCGCCGTCCTTTTCCTGTGTGTTTACGAACATGCCTGCGAATACCTTGTATGCGCCCTTTTCGTAAAGCGTGTCAAAGTATACAACGGGGTTTTCCTTGTAGAAATCAAGCGAGCCGTACTTTGTGGGGTTGTAGTTTGTCACCTTTGCAAAGTATGTGCCGTTTGCGATATTGTGACCGTAGAGGATTGTGTTTGCGGGGTGCGATGTTTCTGTGAACTTAATCTTGCAGTCGGCGATAATGCTGCCTTCCTTCGTGTCGTTCTTGTTGAAGTCACGGTAGAGGTAGTACTTGTTGTCGTCTGTCTGCATTACAGGATAGTCAATAGGAGTGTTGGGAACTCTTATCCAGCCGATGAGGTCGCTGTTCTGCTTGTAAAGGTCGGCAAATTCGGGGAGAATTTCAACCTTTTTCTCATCGTCTGCGTTCTCGGGAGCTGCGTCCTCAAGCGTGATGGAGCCTGTGAGCTCGCCTGCCTGGATTGTGGGTGTTTCGCTGCTGTCGGGCTTTTCGCTGTCCTCCGAGGACGTGGGTCCGTTTTCAACGGGTACGGACGATTTGCCGAGATTGCAGAGGATGATTACTCCGCCGACGATGATAACAACCACCGATAAAATGAAGATATACTTTCTTATAGTATCCGCAAGTGTATCTCTCCTGTTGGGGATGAACATGGAGAGAAAGCTGTTTCCGTTAGATTTAGCCATTTTGATAATCCTTTCCTATCCTATTCGTTTTCGTTGTAGCTCAGCAGCTTGCTTGTATCCCAGGTTCTTCCCTGCCAGCTGCCTCCCAGCACATCGTACTGATACTGGAACATGAGCGGGTTATAGTTTGTCATCGCTGCGTCAACGTCAACCTCCGCAGACTCGCCGTCACGCACCTTTCTCGCAAAGACAACGCATCTCGTTTCAATGCTGTCGCCGTAGGGGAAGTAGCAGGTCGAGAGAGTCAGCAGGCTGTCGCCGTACTGTAAGTCAACGTCTGTCCACAGAACGCTTCTGTCCATTATGTCAAGGACGTAGTTGTTGAACTGGTCCTTGCTTGTGAATTCCGTTGTTCCGAGGTAGTCGTAAACCTCGCCGTTCTTTTTGTCGGTATTGAAAAGCACGCACGCAAAAACCTTCCACTGCGACTTTTCGTATATCGTGTCGAATGTAATAACGGGATTTTTCTTGTAGTAGTCAAGCCTGTCGGTGTAGCCCTCGCCGGGGAAAAGTGCGGCGTTATAGTATCTCGAAAGCTTTGTAAACATCGTTCCCGAGAACATATTGTGTCCGTAGAGGATTGTGTTTCCCGATATTCCGCTTGACGTGAACTTGTTGCGGTAATCGGCGTAGATAGAGCCGCTGGGGGTTTCGTTGCCGTGCAGGTCGTGAGTCAGATAGTAGTCGTTGTCGTCGCTCTGCATAACGGCGTAGTCAATTTCCTGGCCTACGGTAATCCAGCCCACAAACTCGGGATTTTCCGCATACAGACCCATGTAATCGGGCAGGATTTCGGGCACCTGCTGCAAAATCGAATCGATAACCTCGTCCTCAAGGTTCAAGGAGCCCTGGTCCTTCAGCTCCTTTATTTCCTCGTTCTTCTGAATCGCTATCGCTTCCTTGCCAAGGTCCATAAGCACCGAGCCGCCCGTTATAATAAACGCCGTCAGAGCAACCGCAAACACGATTTTTCTGACAACCTCCGTAACCGAGTCGCCCTTCCAGGGGAAGAAATATTTTAAAATCCTTATTATGAGCTTTTCTTTTTTCTTTCGGCTTTTAGGAACGGTTCTAACCGTCTGACTACCCTTGCCCCTGTTGGGTCTTTGGGTAAAATTTGCCATTTCAGTTCCTTTCGCTTTGTGTTTTATTTATTGCGGCCTCAAGCAGCTCAAGCGCTTTTTCCGTCGTCTGACGGCGTACAGCCGCTCTTATGTCTGCGTCGTCCGTATCAAAAACGAACAGGTCCGCATTTGTTTTCTCTTTTGTCGATATTCCGATATAGACCGTGCCCACAGGCTTTCCCTCAACCTCGCCCGTCGGACCTGCTATACCCGTAACGGAAACACCGAAGTCGGCGTCTGCCGCTTTCCGTATCCCCTCCGCCATTTCGCATGCCGTCTGCTCCGAAACTGCGCCGTGCTTTTCAAGGGTTTCGGACCTCACTCCGAGGAGCCTGTTCTTGGCGCTGTTGGCATAAGTGCATACGCCCATGTCGAAAACCGCCGACGCTCCCGAAACGCTTGTGATAGCGGCGGAAATCATCCCGCCCGTACAGCTCTCCGCAGTTGCCGCATGATAATTATATTTATTTAATAATTGTACTACATTTTGTGCCCTTTTGTCAATATTTGTTTCCATATTGTAATAAATTACCTCGTTTTTTCGGCAATATCGCCCAAAATCATTCGTTGCGGAAATCCTTGACAACAATGCCTCTGATTGCTTTTTCTATAAGCGGCTCAAAATCGAACTGCGCCTCGCCCGCCTCGACCTCGGCAAGAACGGGACGTGTTTTCGGGTGCTTGGGGGTGAACACCGTGCAGCAGTCCTCGTAAGGCAGAATCGACGTTTCAAACGTGTCAATCTTTCTCGCTATCTCGACGATTTCCTTTTTGTCAAGACCGATTGCGGGACGGAACATGGGATAATCCGCCGCCTTGTCCGTTGCGTTTATCGCAAGCAGCGTCTGGCTCGCAACCTGTCCGACGCTTTCGCCTGTGATTATAGCGCCATAATTCGCCTTTGCACAGATTCTGTTCGCTATTTTTATCATAAGTCTGCGCATAATAACCGTAAAGTATTCCTCGGGGCAGTTGTCACGCAGAGCCTCTTGTATCTCCGTAAAGGGAACGCAGTAGAACCGCATGTCGCCGCAGTAGCTTGTCAGCTTTTTGCAGAGGGTTTCAACCTTCATCAGCGCTCTTTCCGATGTGTACGGCGGGCTCTGGAAATGGATTGCGTCAACGCACAGACCTCTTTTCGCCATCATATATGCCGCCACGGGGCTGTCAATACCGCCCGAGAGCATGAGCAGCGCCTTTCCCGCACTTCCCACAGGCATACCGCCGGGGCCGGGAACACGGTGTGCGTTTACAAATGCGTAATCGTCACGGATTTCAACCAGCACACGGATATCGGGGTTATGCACGTCAACCTTCAGATGCGGATACGCCTCAAGGACTGCGCCGCCGAAATTGAGCTGAATATCGGGTGTTTTCATAGGGAACGACTTGTCCGAACGCTTTGCCTCAACCTTGAACGTTCTTGCGTTCATGAGGTCGTCACGCAGATACGGAATGCCCTGCTTTTTAATTTCCTCGAAATCCTTGGGCAGCAGCACCGAGCGCTGTATTGCCGCTATTCCGAACACACAGCTGAGCTTTTTCACCGTTTCGTCAAGGTCAATATCGTCGCTTTTCGGAGTAATATAGACCGTCGACTGTCTGCGGGAATAGTCGAACTCGCCGAGGGACTTGAGTCTGCGTCTGATATTTCTTACGAGCATGTCCTCAAAGGTGTTCTTGTTGAGCCCTTTAAGTGCAATCTCGCCGTATTTCGCCATTATTACTTCTTTCATTTTACGCCTTCCTTGTATTATATTATCGTCTGAACCGTGCTATGCAGTTTTTCAATTCTTCTATGAAAATATCCGTTTCCTCTATCGTGTTTTCGGGCGAAAAGCTTATGCGCAGTGCGCCGTCTATCGCCTTGTCGTCAACGCCGAACTGTGCGAGGACTGCGCTTTTCTTTCCCTTTGAACATGCACTTCCGCTCGAAACATATATTCCCTTTTCCTCAAGCGCATGGAGCAGTATCTCACTTCTAACACCCTTGCCCCCTACCGAAAAGTTGCATATGCTTTTCAAATTGTTGTAGCTGTTTATTGTTACGCCGTCGATTTCGGCGAGCTTTTCGGTCAGGTGTTCATACAGTCTGTCGAATATGCTCAAATCCTTGGGGTATGCCTTTACCGCCGCCGCATATGCCGCAATAAGGTCGACGGGCTCGGTACCCGAACGCAGATTGTTCTGCTGTCCGCCGCCGTAAACGAGCGGCGCAAACCTTACTCCCTTTGCCGCATACAGCACGCCCAGCCCCTTTATTCCGTGTATCTTATGCGCCGACATCGTTATAAAATCGCCGCCGATAAGCTTTTTCGAAACCTTGGGGAAACCCTGAACGGCGTCAACGTGCATTATGCACTTGGGATTTTTCGCCTTTACTGCCGAATAAATGCGCTGTGTGTCGGTTATAAAGCCTGTTTCGTTATTAACGAGCATTGTGCTGACAAGTATCGTTTTATCGTCTACTGCCTGTATAATTGCTTGTTCAAAATTCTCTCTGTAATCTTTCGGTGCTATACGCACAACCTCGTAGCCGTCCTCTTCAAGCTTGTCCATAACCCTTGCAACGCTCGGATGTTCAATCGTCGTTGTGACAATTTTGTTCCCATTTCGACGATATGCGAACACCGCTCCTCTTATTGCGGTATTATTGCTTTCGGTTGCGCCCGACGTGAAATATATCTCGCCCTCCTTGCCGAGCTCGGAAAGTATCGTCTCCTTGGCGGAGGTTATAACCTTTTCCGCCTCAATTCCGAGTCCGTGGAGCGACGAGGGATTGCCGAAGCATTCTCTCATATTGCGTGCAGCAGCCTCAACCGCCGCCTCGCACGGCTTTGTAGTAGCCGCATTGTCAAAATATATCATGTTTTATATACTTCCTGTAATAATCTGACGAAATATTACGAAAAATATATTCGCCTTATTTCTGCATACATTGTTATTATAACATATTTTTCCGATAAAATAAATAGCATATTTGCAAAAAAATACGAAAAAATAGAAATATTGAATATTAGCAAAAAAGAACAGTTCACAGCTCCCTCTTTTTTGTGTGTATGCACAGTTGAATGCATAGAAAGGATTAAAAATGAACATTTCAAAAAGATGCTTTGTGCGGATTATCAGCTTTCTGACAGCGGCGGCGCTCCTGCTTGCCGTGTGGGGCGGAATGAAGGCCTCGGACGCAGGCGCCGCAAAACAGCAGCTCGAATACACCTATCTGCGGGCGGTTGAGGACCTGTCCATGAGCCTCGACAACATAAAAACAACGCTTAATAAGGGTATGTATGCGTCCTCTCCCGAAATGCTTACACGTCTGTCGAACAAGCTCCGCAGCGACGCCTCGGACGCCAAAAACGCCCTGTCGCAGCTGCCTGTCGAAAGCCTTAACCTTGAAAACGCCTACAAATTTCTGTCGCAGGTCGGAAACTACGCAAATGCGCTTGCGAAGAAATGTGCCGACGGAGCTTCTCTGACTGACGAGGAAAAGGAAAATATACGGCTTCTGTACGAGTATGCGGGCAGACTGAGCGGTAATATGTGGAGCATAGAACAGCAGATAGGCGGCGGATATATCACCTTCGACAAGGCAAACGGCATTGCACAGGAAAATGCCGCCGAAAAGGAAACCATAACCGTAACCGACGGCTTTGCAGATTTTGACGAAGCTCCCGAAAACTACCCCACGCTGATTTACGACGGTCCGTTCTCCGACCATATCATGCAGAAGGAACCTCTGCTGACGAAAAACAGGACCGAGCTGACCTCCGAGCAGGCAATGACGGTCGCCATGCACGCAGTCGGCACCGAAAACGTCCGCTATGTCGGAGAGGAAACGGGAAATATGCCGTGCTGGACGTACGAATGCGATGGCGCCGCCGCCGCAATTACGAAAGCAGGCGGTCTTATATGCTATCTCATCAAGTACCGCAGTCCCGCCGAGCCGACCATGACGGTCGCCGAGGCAAAGGAGCGGGCGCACAGATACCTCGACTATATCGGCGTCGAAAGCTATACCGACACCTACTACGAGGTGTACGACGGAACGGTTATCTTTAACTTTGCCGCCGAGCAGGACGGCGTTACCATGTATACCGACCTTATCAAGGTAGGCGTTGCGCTTGACAACGGCGAAATCATGTCGTTCGACGCAAGAGGCTATATAACCAACCATTTCACCCGCACCCTCGGCGAGCCTGCTCTCACGGCAAAGGAAGCGTCGGAGCTTGTTTCGCCGTCGCTCACCGTGCGCTCAAGCAAGCTTTGCGTAATCCCCGCCGAGGACACAACCGAACGGTACTGCTACGAGTTCTCCTGTATCGACGCCGACAGCCGTCAGGTGCTTGTCTATATCAACGCCGACACAGGCGCCGAGGAGCAGATACTCCTCCTCGAAATAAGCTCGTTCGGCACGCTGACAGTGTAAACGGCATTCTGGCAGGAACGTCTGCGGACGGATAGGCTGCATTAAGGCGCCGCCGTCGCACATAGTGCGACAAGCGCCATTCCCCCGCAAGTCCTGCAAAGGGAATGGCTCGGGCAAATGTACGGAGTACATTTGCGGCGGCGCCGCAGTGTTTGCGCACTGCGGAAAACGTGTGCCGTGTGCGGAGCATGCGCCGACAAGCACACGCTCTGATAAACCGAAACGCCCGAGGCATGCAGCCACGGGCGTTTTTCGTATCAGATATAATAAAGGAATTTGTAGTTGTTCTTTTTGTAAATGACGGCACCGATAACAACAACGACTGCCGCATATGCCGCCGCAAGCAGATGGAACGTCGGCTCGGGTATATCCCCCTCAAGAATAATCTTTCGGAAGTACCGTATATAGACGTAAATTGGGTTTGCGTAGAAAAGGTACTGCACCTGCTGCGAATAGCTGTCAATGCTGTAAAATATAGCGGAAACGTACATAAGCAGGAGCGTGAAGATGTCGTAAAGGTACATCATGTCCCTGAACATGATGTAAAGCGCCGACAAAATCAGCCCGCAGCCGAGATTGAATATGATAAGGCAGCATATCGGATAAATCAGGAACACGAACTTCCACGTTATCGCCACGCCGTCGATAATACAGAACAGCAGCAGAATCAGAATGTTTATCCCGAAATTTATCAGCGACGCCACATTCTTCGACAGCAGGAACATATACTTCGGAACGTTTATTTTCGAAAATATTGACGAGTTTGCGAGCAGCGCCGACATACCCGTCGATGTCGATTCCTTGAAGTAGGAAAACAGCAGATTTCCGCAGAACAGGTAGATTATATAATGCTCCATGCCTCTGCCGAAAAAGTGCGTAAAGACGAGCGCCATGACGCCGAGCGTACACAGCGGTCCGAGCACGCTCCAGAACATGCCGAGTATCGTGCGTTTGTATTTGTTTTTGAAATCCCGCTTTACAAGTTCTTCGAACAGAAAGCGGTGTCGTTTGAGTTTTTGAAACATAGGGGCTCCTGTGGACTAAAAGTCCGTATATAAAAATTAAAATTATTTTTTATTTATGTAATTAAATTATACACGTTACAGGAGAGTTTGTCAACAACACCGACGTTATCACTCTGTTTGGTTACAACATATAGTTAAAGCATTGACAAGCTATACAAAATGTGATAAAATAAAATGAATATTGTATATTTGTAAAAGTATCCACTATATGATTACCAGCCTGTAAGAAAATTTTTAGCAATAATAATTTATTTAATAAGGAGATAAAAATGAAAACTGCATGTTTTATTCCAATCAAAGCCAATTCCGAAAGAGTTCCCGGCAAAAACCTCAAACTTATGAACGGCAAGCCTCTGTATCAGTATATATGCGAACATGTAAAGGAATCAGGCAGTTTCGATGACATCTATATTGACACAAACAGCGATACTGTTGCCGAATACGCAAAAGAAAACGGCTTTATACACATTAAACGAGAAGAATGGCTTTTAAGCGCAGGTGCAAACGGAAACGATCTGCTGGCTCATCATTATGATATGTTTCCTAACTATGATTTGTATTTCCAGATATTTGCAACAGCGCCGTATCTTCAGCCCAAGTCAATTAAAGCATGCGTGGATAAGC
>JAZNLN010000054.1:0-3591 GCA_045579125.1 Ruminiclostridium sp. | reverse complement strand
GTGTTTATCGGCTCGGGAGCAGGTCTGCCGAGATTTATGGGGATACCCGGAGAGGCTCTGAACGGCGTATATTCCGCCAACGAGTTTCTGACAAGGGTTAATCTTATGAAAGCATATTCAGAGGGGTCCGAAACTCCGATAAAAAAGAGCAGACGTGTTGCGGTTGTAGGCGGCGGAAATGTCGCTATGGACGCTGCACGAAGTGCGCTTCGGCTCGGTGCAGACGAGGTGAGCATTATATACCGCCGAGGTATGGAGGAGCTGCCTGCACGGCGTGAGGAAATCGAGCATGCCGAGGAAGAAGGAATTGTATTCAGAACGCTTACAAATCCCGTTGAAATCCTCGGAGATGAAAACGGCTTTGTAAAGGCTGTGCGCTGTGTTGAAATGGAACTCGGCGAGCCTGACGCCAGCGGAAGAAGAAGTCCGAGAGTTAAGGAAAATTCCGAATTTGAAATAGAAGCCGACTGCCTTATCATGGCAATCGGAACCTCGCCAAATCCGCTTATAAAGTCAACTACCGACGGACTTGAAACTACTTCACGAGGCTGTATTTCCGCCGATTCCGAAACGGGACTTACCTCACGAGAGGGCGTATTTGCAGGTGGCGACGCAGTAACGGGCGCCGCTACGGTTATACTTGCGATGGGCGCAGGAAAAACTGCCGCAAGGGCGATGGATGAATATATAAGAAACAAAACGAGCAATAATACATAAAAGACATAGGAGAAAACAATGACGTATAATACTTCAAGCGAACTTTCGAAGGAGATACACGAGCTGGCACAGCTTTGCACCAGCAACAGCAATATCGACCCCGACCTGTATGATAAATATGATGTAAAAAGAGGTCTGCGTGACCGCAACGGCAGGGGCGTTCTGACGGGACTTACCGAGATTTCCGAGGTAAGACAGAATACCGTAGTGAACGGCGAAACGGTACCTTGCGAGGGCCGTCTGTTTTACAGGGGAATCGACGTTGAGCAGATTGTTGCAGGCGCAGTCGGCGGCAAGCGTTTCGGATTTGAGGAGGCGACATATCTCCTGCTTTTCGGCGAGCTGCCCGACAAGGGTAAGCTGGATTCGTTCCGTGACCTGCTCGGAAAATACAGGATACTGCCGACAAACTTTGTCCGTGACGTAATCATGAAGGCGCCGAGCGAGGATATGATGAATACACTTGCAAGATGCGTGCTTATGCTTTTTTCGTACGACGACAAGGCGAACGATATTTCTATCGAAAACGTGCTTAACCAGTGTCTGCGCCTTATTTCGATTTTTCCCATTCTTTCGGTATACGGCTATCAGGCATACAATTTTTACGCAGGCAAGCAGAATTTCTTTATAAGACAGCCCGAAGCAAAGCTTTCGACAGCCGAGAATATTCTGCATCTGCTCCGTCCCGATGATTCCTACACAAGTCTTGAGGCGAGTGTGCTTGACCTTGCGCTTATACTCCATGCGGAGCACGGCGGCGGCAATAACTCCACATTTACAACTCACGTTGTAACCTCATCGGGCACCGACACATATTCCGCTATTGCGGCGGCATTATGCTCTCTTAAAGGACCCAAGCACGGCGGCGCAAATATCAAGGTAATGAAGATGATGGACGACCTTAAAGCGAACGTTTCCGACATCTCCGACGAGGCGCAGGTTGCGGACTATATCCGTAAAATCGTCAGAAAAGAGGCATTCGACAAGACGGGCCTTGTTTACGGTCTCGGCCATGCGGTATATAAAATTTCCGACCCGAGAGCAAAGGTTTTCCGCTCGTTCGTTGAAAAGCTGTCCGAAGAAAAGGGCAGACAGGATGAATTTAATCTTTATCTTCTCGTTGAAAAGCTTGCAAAGCAGATTCTTGCGGAGGAAAGAGGCATTACAAAGGGCGTGACGCCCAACGTCGACTTCTTCAGCGGTTTTGCATACAGCATGCTCGGACTGCCTATCGAGCTTTACACGCCGATATTTGCAATCGCAAGAATTGCGGGCTGGTCTGCACACCGTCTTGAGGAACTGACAAACGCAGGAAAGATTATACGTCCCGCATATATGAACGTAATGCCCGAAAGACCTTATATCCCCCTGGAAGAAAGATAAGCGAAAGGAGCAGAGTATGTACAAGCGTAAAGATGACGAAGAAAGCGACAAGAAGTTCCGCAGAACGGTGACCCGCAACTGGATTTTGTGCGGCGTATCGCTGGCGCTGGCGCTGCTCTGTTTATACTGTTTCAAGTAACTGTTTTCTGCGGCTGATGACTGTCGGTTTTAAATCGGACGTCGGTCATCGCAATCTGTTTTGTATTATAAAAACAAGGTGTAAAGTTTAATAAAAGACTTTACACCTTTTTAGTTATTCAGATTTTAGATTTGCTTTTGTTTTCGTTTGCTTTTTCCTGAAATGGCGACAGGCAATAAATGCCTGTGTTCTGTGATTGACACAGACATTTTTTTGTTGTATAATTAACATATGTAACACAGCAAAATGAAAGGGGGCGTAGGCTTGAAACAGAAACGCAGGGCGGCAAAGTTTTTCGGAATATTTTTTGCAAACTGGCGTATGGCGCTGGTTGCGGTTGTTCTGTGTGCTGCTTCGGCATACGTCCTTTCACAGTACGTCCTTGAAAAGCATTATATCTCAACCGCACAGATTTTTGTAGAGCGTACCGAGGAAGAAAACCACACGGCGGAGGAAATATCTGCCTCACAGCAGTTTGCCGCAAACGTGGTTATGGTGCTGCAAAGTCCGCAGTTGTACGACAGGCTTAACGCCTCGCTTGAGGGAGCATATTCTCCCGAACAGTACAGAAAAATGCTGGACATCACAAGAGAGCCGGGCACGCAGATTATAGCTATCGAGGCTGACTGCGGCGACCCTGTTTCGGCGTTCAATCTTGCGCTGACGATGACGGAAATATCGCCGTCGGTGATACGGGATTTTATGGGCTACGGCGTTGTCAAGGTGGTGACAAGCCCCGATTTGCCGACCTCTCCCGCCTTTCCCGATGTGGATATGTTTACCGCTGTCGGTGCTCTTATCGGGCTTGCACTTTCTCTTGTCGGCGTGTTGATTATATGGCTTTCCGACAAGACGATTTCGCCTGTTGACGATATTACTGCCGAGTATAATGTTCCCGTATTTGCCGAGATAGTTGATTTTGAGGCAAGAATAAGCGACAGGGACAGGTATTGAAAAAACAATTACGCCGAATCCGACGTGAGTGCATAAGAAATTTTCACCCCGCAGTTTAGTGTGGGCGCCATAAGGCAGTTTTGACCCCGACGCACAAACAAAGTGCAAAACAGCACATGTTCAGCGTGCGGCGGAATTGCCCAAGGCGGCTCGCCTTGGTGCGTCCGCCATATAGAAGTTTTTAACCCCGCCGTTTTGCAACTGCGGGGTTAGCTGTTTCTTATAAAAGGCGGGAACTGCCCAAGGCGGCACGCCTTTTGCTGCGGGGGCTGTTTTTTTGAACAATCGGTTTATCCTACCTGCTTGCCCGACGTGGTGCGGCAGCCGTTCTCGTTAAGACGGCAGTGCTTTCTGCATTGCAGCAGGGCCTTGTGGCCGTCCTCGTTTCGGGTATAGAT
>JAZNLN010000053.1:0-21412 GCA_045579125.1 Ruminiclostridium sp. | reverse complement strand
GTGCAAAAACGGGTAATTTTTCCGTCATTTCGTTCAGTGAGGACTTTTTTGTCGAGCTGGAATATTTTTTTGAACATGCTTTAAAGGTTGCGCCTGATGAGGAAAAGAACAGGATTACAAAAATATGGAATGGGTATATAAACAAGTGGAACGAGCAGATAAATAATAAAATAGGTCAGGCTGAAGAGGAGCTGGGTGAAAATACTAAAAGATTAAAAGAGTTTGAAAGTACCATTTCGGAGTTAGATTTAACCCAAAAAGAGGCACAGGAGAGATTGAATTCATTACAAAATGATTTTGAAGTAATCAACAAAGAAATTGACAACTTATACAAGGAAAGAACAAAAAAATGCGAAAACAAAATAGGGGATTTATTTTATTATTATGCCTTTGTATTTGTTGCTGCGGTTGTCGTAATTCCTATTTGCGCAGGATGCATTGACGAATATATAGTAGATGTTTTTAATCGGGATAACTTTGATCATTTCTTTTTTTCTGTTGTTGTCGGTGTTTTTTTTGTGCTTTTGCTTTTATTTATTATTAAAGTGATAGGTTGTTTAAATATTCAAAAAAGAATTGATTCTAGTCTAAATTTGTTAGAAAGAAAAAAAGAATATATTTTGAATGACATGCAGAGCTGTGAAAAAAGCATAAACAACTTTCACAGCAAACACTCCGAATCCTCAAAGCTCTGGGATAAATCAAATTCGGACGAGAAGGGAATAGAAAAGAAAATAATTGAACTTAAAAAAATGCTGAAATCGGTTGCCTGCCCCTCCTGCGGCGTACAACTCGACTGCGAAACCGAATTCTGCCCTCAGTGCGGTGCAAAAAAGTATTAACTCTCCCAAAAGCAGTAAAAAGCTCCCGAGCCATTACGGTTCGGGAGCCCTTTGTTTTATTTATCAGCCAAGAACAATTTCGATTTCATGTGTTCCGCTTGTGAATGCGGGTGCAACATTTCCTTCGATTTCCTTGCCGTCAACCGTCATCTTCTTTACGCCGCTGCAAACGTGTGCGGAGTTGTCAACCTTGATGTTGTAGGTTGCGCCTCTGAAGAGTCTGGATGCTGTGAAGCCGTCCCACGCCTTGGGAATGGACGGGTCGATTTTAAGACCGTCGTACTGCGGCTTGATGCCGAGGATGTACTGCGATACGGCAACAAAGTTCCATGCAGCCGTACCTGTCAGCCAGGAGTTCTTTGCCTCGCCGTGGCGGGGTGCGTCCTTACCTGCAATCATCTGTGCGTATACATACGGCTCTGTGCGGTGCAGGTCGGACATTTCCTCACGGAATGCGGGAGCAATCTTCGAATAGAATTCGAATGCCTTGTCGCCTCTGCCGACAGCAGCTTCTGCGCAGATAATCCATGCGTTGTTGTGGCAGAAGATACCTGCGTTCTCCTTGTATCCCGGCGGATATGTGGAGATTTCGCCGTATTCGATGCGGTAGCGTGTGAATGCGGGGTTGTTGAGTACAAGACCGTGGTCGGAGTTGAGGTACTTTTCAACAGATTCGAGGGTCTTGATGTCGTCGCCTGTTTCCTTGCCGAGGCCTGCGAGTACGCAGAAGCCCTGGGGTTCGATGAAGATTTTGCTTTCTTCGCACTCGTTCGAGCCAACCTTGTTGCCGAAGTTGTCGTAAGCACGGAGGAACCATTCGCCGTCGTAGCCGTATTCCATTGTCAGCTTCTTCATCTTTTCGATTTCTGCGTCAGCTCTCTGCGCTTCAGCTTCGTCGCCCTTGAGGCGGCACATAGCGGCATATTCGGGAGCGATAAAGCAGAACATACCTGCAATCATAACAGATTCTGCGACCTGGCTGTAGAAGGGCTTTTCCTTGAACATTTTGTTGTTTTTGTATGTCTGGAAGGATTCGCCGGGCTTGTCGGAGAAGCAGGAAAGGTTAAGACAGTCGTTCCAGTCAGCACGGCCGCTGAGCGGGAGACCGTGAGGTCCTACCTTGGTGATAACGTGGTTGAACGCTCTCTTCATGTGGTCGAGCATTGTTGCCGCAAGCTCCTGCTTGTTCTCGTAGGGTACCATTTCGTCAAGAATGGATACGTCGCCTGTTTCCTTGATGTATGCGGCTGTTGCGAGAATCATCCACAGCGGGTCGTCGTTGAAGTTGGAGCCGAGTTCGTGGTTGCCCATCTTTGTGAGCGGCTGATACTGGTGATATGCGCCGCCGTCTTCAAGCATTGTTGCTGCAAGGTCGATGAGTCTTTCTCTTGCACGAGTGGGAATCTGGTGTACGAAACCGAGGAGGTCCTGGTTACTGTCACGGAAGCCCATGCCTCTGCCGCTACCGCTTTCGAAGTAGGAAGCGGAACGGGACATATTGAATGTAACCATGCACTGATACTGGTTCCAGATGTTAACCATTCTGTTGAGCTTTTCGTCGGGAGAATCAACTGTGTACTGGCCGAGGAGGCTGTTCCAGTGAGCCTTCAGTTCTTCGAAAAGCTTGTCAGCCTTTTCAGCTGTGTCGCAGAGGGAAAGCATTTCGTATGTCTTTTTCTTGTTGATGATATTCTGCTTTCTGCCTGCGGATGTGATAATCTTGTCGCCGTCCTTGAGGTCGGGAGCAAACTTTTCTTCTACCTTGTTTTCAACATAACCGAGCACGAATACATAATCCTTGCTCTGACCTGCCTCAAGGCTTACTTCAATGTAGTGCGAAGCGATGGGCGACCAGCCGTCTGCAACGGAGTTCTTGGGAGTTCCGTCCATAACAACCTGCGGGTTGTTGAAGCCGTTGTAGATGCCCATAAAGGACTCTCTGTCGGTATCAAAGCCGTTGATGGGTGCGTTTACGGAGTAGAACGCATAGTGGTCACGGCGCTCCTTGTATTCTGTCTTGTGGTAAATTGTGCTGCCTTCGATTTCAACCTCGCCTGTGTTGAAGTTTCTCTGGAAGTTGGTTGTGTCGTCGTTAGCGTCCCAAAGGCACCATTCAAGGAACGAGAAGAGCTTGATTTTCTTGAATGTGTTTGTTTTATTTGTAATGGTAACTTTCTGGATTTCTCCGTTGAAGTTCTGGGGAACAAAGAAATTAACCTTTGCCTCAATACCGTTGGATTCGCCCTTAATAATAGTATAGCCCATACCGTGACGGCACTCGTACGCATCGAGCTGCTTTTTAACAGGGGACCAGCCGGGGTTCCAGATGTTTCCGTCGTCGTTGATGTAGAAGTAACGGCCGCCCATGTCAACGGGTACGTTGTTGTAGCGGTAGCGTGTGATGCGGCGGAGACGTGCGTCCTTATAGAAGCTGTAACCGCCTGCGGTGTTGGATATCAGCGAGAAGAAGCCCTGTGTTCCGAGGTAGTTGATCCAGGGGTAGGGCGTCTGGGGGGATGTGATGACGTATTCTCTGTTGGCGTCATCGAAATAGCCGAATTTCATGTTCAAATTTTCCTTTCTTCGAGATATGATGCTCACACCTCCATAATGAGTTTATTATACCTTATATCCTAAAAAAGTTCAATAAGCGAAAACGTTTACAGTCAAATTTTACTAAATATACAAAAGTTGACGGGTATTTTTGTGCATTTATTTTTCCGGAATGTGCATAAATATAACATGTGCATATATCACTCACACAAATACATGTGTAAATTTTTATGCATAGTGCATAGAATTTAATCAAAACTATTGCACAATTTTCTGCATTATGATATAATAGCAATATTGAAATCCAAGAATGAAAGGAAAAAAATATGGAAAACAGAATTCAGATTATCAGCGCAAAGAAGAATAAGAATATTCAGATAGGAATTATTCCCGGACACTTTGCCACAAACCATTCACATATCAATTACTATGTAGACCTCAACTCAATAAAGAGTAGCTTCCGCATGTCAAGAGAGGCGGCAAGGGAAATCGCTGCAAAGTATGCCGACACACCCATCGACACAATAGTCTGCCTTGAGGGTACAGAGGTTATCGGAGCATTTGTTGCACAGGCTCTCGCCGAAAACGGAGTTCATTCCATCAACAGCGGCAAGGATATAGACATTCTTACTCCCGAGCTCAACTCCAACAACCAGATGATTTTCCGTGACAACACGCAGAAGAAGATATGGAACAAGCAGGTTCTGCTCCTCATTTCGTCGGCGTCAACGGGCTGGACGATTGAAAGATGCGTTCAGTGCCTTGATTATTACAACGGCAAGCTTGCGGGCGTCAGCGCAATATTCAGCGCAATTTCCAAGGTCGGAAATATTCCCGTAAACGCAGTATTTACTCCCGATGATATTCATGATTACAGCACGTTTATCAGCTCTGAATGCCCTATGTGCAAGAGCAAGCAGAAGGTTGACGCTATTGTAAATGCATTCGGATATTCAAAAATTTAGTGATATTTCACAAAAAGCGTCTTAAAATTTCTATTGCTGAAATTGATTTTTAACAAAAAATATATGGAAATATTTTCCGAAAAGGTGTATAATAAATTCAACGTATTTATTACGGCTACAAAATGGAGTATGCTGTTATTGCAGACGGCACAATCCATAGGAAAGGAACGGTTACAATGAAAACCTACAAGTGCAAAAATATCAGAAACGTCGCTTTTGCCGGTCACGGCGGCAGCGGTAAGACCTCTCTTATCGAAAGTATGCTTTACAAGAGCGGCGAAATCGAGCGTATGGGCAAGGTTTCCGACGGTACTACCGTGTGCGACTATGACCCCGACGAAATCAAGAGAAAAATCTCTTTGAACACTGCACTTGCTTACGCAGAGTGGAAGGACGTTAAAATAAATATAATCGACACTCCCGGTCAGTTCGACTTTGTATGCGGCATGCACGAGGGTATCCGTGCGGCTGACAGCGTTGTTATCACGCTTCCCGCAAAGGACGGCGTTCAGGTCGGCACGATAAAGGCGTACAAGGAGGCTCGCAAGCAGGGTAAAACAACAATGTTTGTCGTAACCCGCATGGAGGAGGAAAACTCCAACTTCTACAAGTGCCTTGAGGAGCTCAAGACAAATTTCGGTCCCTCAATCTGCCCGATAGTTGTTCCTTTCGATAAATACGGCACAGTTGAAAGCTATATCAACCTTCTTGAAATGAAGGCGTATACATATGATAAGACAGGCACTCCGACAGAAGTTGAAATGCCTGCTTCGGAAAACAGACTGAAGGGTCTGCGTGCGGCTATGATTGAGGCCATCGCAGAAACCGACGAAGAGCTTATGCTCAAGTTCTTCGAAAACGAAGGCGAGGATTTTACCGAGGCAGAAATTATTAAGGGTCTGCACGACGGCGTTGACGCAGGTACTATTACTCCTGTTGTATGCTGCTCGGGCGACACGCTCGCATCAGTTGACATGCTTCTTGACACGATTGTTTATATGCTGCCTTGTCCCGACGAAAAGGACGGCGAGGTTTGCGGCGATGATATTGTTAAGGTTGAAGAAGACGCACCTCTTTCTGCGTTCGTATTCAAGACCATTGCCGACCCATTTGTGGGCAAGATGAGCTTTGTGAAGATTATCACAGGCACCATGACAAACAAGACCGAGCCTGTAAACGCTACTACGGGTGAAACGGAGCGTTTTGGCAAGATGCTGGCGCTCAAGGGCAAGAAACAGGAAGAAATGATTGAGGCTTATGCGGGCGATATAGTTGCGCTCACAAAGCTCAATGCCAATACAAACGATACTTTATGCGCCCCCGAAAAGGTTGTTGCATACGAGCCTATGACATTCCCCCAGCCCTGCTATTTCAAGGCTGTTACAGCCAAGTCCAAGGGCGACGAGGGCAAGATAAGCCAGGCTATCAAGCGTCTGCTTGAAGAAGACATGACGCTCAACTATGTGCATAACCACGAAACACACCAGCGTATTATCGGCGGTCTCGGCGAACAGCATATCGACGTTGCCGTTCAGAAACTCAAAAACAAGTTCGGTGTTGACGTTGACCTTGCCGACCCGATTATAGCTTACCGTGAAATGATTCGTAAAAAAGTCAGCGTAGAGGGCAAGCACAAGAAACAGTCGGGCGGTCACGGTCAGTACGGTCATGTTAAAATGGAATTTGAGCCCTGCGACCAGGACGAAATGATTTTCGAAGAAAGAGTATTCGGCGGCAGCGTGCCCAAGAACTTCTTCCCCGCAGTAGAAAAGGGTATCCAGGAAAGTATCGCTCACGGCGTGCTTGCGGGCTATCCTGTTGTACGACTCAAGGCTACGCTCTTTGACGGCTCTTATCATGCTGTTGACAGCTCGGAGCAGGCGTTCAAAATGGCAGCTCACCTTGCATACAAGGCAGGTCTTGCACAGGCGTCGCCCTGTCTGCTTGAGCCTATCCAGTCGCTTTCCATTACCGTTCCCGATGACAACACGGGCGACGTTATGGGTATTCTGAACAAACGCAGAGGCGCAGTTCTCGGCATGACTCCCGTAGGCGAGGGTATGACCGAAATTGCGGCAGAAATGCCTATGGCTGAAACAGGCGATTTCGCTACCGTTATCAGACAGATTACAAGAGGCATGGGCTTCTTCACAATGGAATTTGCAAGATATGAGCAGCTTCCGTCAAATCTTGAGGCGGACGTAATTGCAAATGCGCCCAAATTCAGCGAATACGAGGGTTAATAATCGACTGCACAGCTGTAAATGCAGCTGTGCAGTTTTTTGTTGAGAAAATAGTTAAATTGTCTAACTATCCCTTGAAATGAAAAATTCGATGTAGTATACTTAATATATACTATTGAAAGGAAAAATCCCTATGTTAGAAATCGGAATGACATATACTCTGAAAGAAACCGTGACGGAGGATAAGACTGCTGCACATCTTGGAAGCGGAATGCTTGAAGTTTATGCAACTCCCGCAATGATTGCTCTTATGGAAAAAACGGCGATGATGTCGGTTGCGGAGGAGCTTGACAAGGGCTGCGGCACGGTCGGAACTCTTGTAAACGCCGAGCATATTGCGGCGTCTCCGCTCGGCGCCGAGATAATCTGTGAAAGCAGGCTCACGGAAATCGACGGCAGAAAGCTGACCTTTGAGATAACGGCAAGCGATAATGCGGGAATTATAGGAAAAGCGACGCACTGCCGCTTTATTATCGACAACGCTCGTTTTATGGCAAAAACGCTCGCAAAGCTTGAAAAGCAGGAGGGATAAAAATGATAACCAAAACCTTTTTCCTCAATAAAGAAAAAACGACGCAGATGAAAGCGTATCTGCTTGACGATGTTGAAACTTTACAATGGTGCAAAAAGCGCCCCGCTATACTTATTCTTCCGGGCGGCGGTTATGAATACTGCTCGGGCAGGGAGGCGGAACCGATTGCCATGCGCTATCTCGCCGAAGGCTACAATGCCTTTGTGCTGAATTATACCTGCTGTGCACGTTATCCTGCGGCTATTTTCGACGCCGCTTACGCTATGTATAAAATCCGTGCAAGAGCGGATGAATTCGGCATAGACAAGAACAAAATCGCAGTATGGGGGGCAAGCGCAGGCGGACATCTCGCAGGCTGTCTTGCGACAATGTGGGGCGACGAGGCGATACTGAAGCATATCGGCTGCACAGCCGAGGAGCTTCGCCCGAATGCGGCGATACTCAGCTATCCCGTTATCAGCGGCATTACTGCTCCGCACGTCGGCTCGTTCAAGGTGCTGCTTGGCGAAAATCCGAGCCGTGCCGACCTGTCAAGGCTTTCTCTTGAAAACCGTGTTACTCCGAAAACCCCTCCGTGCTTTGTGTGGTGCACGGCAAACGACGACTGCGTTCCCGCACAGAACAGCCTTGTTTTCGCAAAAGCGTGCGTATCGAATAAGGTGCCTGTTGAACTTCACATGTTCGACGAGGGTCCTCACGGACTTTCTACCTGCGACAAGGTGACAGGCTGGAACGATTATTTCTATAACGATAACTGCAGGCAGTGGATTGAAATGTCAATTCGTTTCCTTGAAAAATACATGAATGTTTGAGGTGATAAAATGACAGTTCCCGACAGGCTCGCCTATACAAAGGGTGAAAAAATTGCCGAGGTATGCTCGGTAATATCGGCAGTTCTCTCCGCCGTTGTCCAGATGTTTTTATCGGGCTTTGCGGGCGGAGTGATAACGGGTATTGTAACGCTGCTTTTCTGCGGGATATTCAGTATCGCAGGCGTGTGGCCGCAGCATACAAACGTTATCGGAGAAAATGCAGCCGAGGAAGATTTCAGAAAAATACGCAGAAACTGTATCGCAGTCAAAATATTTATGGCAGTATTTCTGCTTGCCGTTTCGTTTATACTCTGACGCAGCGGTTGGCGTGAATGCCGTACAAATAAAACAGGAAAGGACAGATAACAATGAAGACTCCATTTACGACAAAAGAAAAGCTGGAGGAAATCGCAAAGGAATACCCCACTCCGTTTCACATCTACGACGAAAAGGGAATAAGAGAAAATGCCCGCAGATTCAAGGAGGCGTTTTCGTGGAACAAAGGCTTTCGTGAGTATTTTGCAGTAAAGGCGACTCCCAACCCCTTTATACTGAAGATACTTGCCGAGGAGGGCTGCGGTTTTGACTGCTCGTCATATACCGAGCTTATGCTTTCCGATAAGGTGGGCGGAAAAAATCATGACATCATGTTCAGCTCCAACGAAACTCCCGACGCTGATTTTCTGCTTGCTCACAAGCTCGGCGCAATCATCAACCTTGACGATTTCACGCATATTGAAATACTTGAAAAGCTCTGCGGCATACCCGAAACAATCTGCTGCCGCTATAATCCCGGCGGAGAGTTCAAGACAAGCGAAACAGGTAATGTTATGGACACGCCCAAGGACGCAAAGTACGGCTTTACCCATGAGCAGATAATCGAGGGCTACCGTATCCTCAAGGAAAAGGGCGCAAAGAAATTCGGCATGCATGCCTTTCTCGCCAGCAACACGCTCACCAACGACTACTATCCCGTTCTTGCAAAGATTATGTTCAAGGCGGCTGTTGAAATCAAGGAAAAGACAGGCGTACAGATAAGCTTTATCAACCTTTCGGGCGGCGTAGGCATTCCCTATAAGCCTGACCAGCCCGCAAACGACATCGCTGAAATCGGCAGACGTGTCAAGGAGGCATACGACGAGGTTCTCGTGCCCGCAGGTATGGGTGATGTCGCAATTTTTACGGAGCTTGGAAGATTTATGCTCGCTCCCTACGGCGCACTTGTAACAAGAGCAATCCGTGAAAAGCACATTTATAAGGAATACATCGGCGTTGACGCATGTGCCGCTAACCTCATGCGCCCCGCAGTTTACGGCTCGTACCATCACATTACGGTCATGGGCAAGGAAAATGCTCCTGCAGACCATGTGTACGACGTAGTAGGCGGTCTGTGCGAAAACTGCGACAAGTTCGCAAAGGACAGAGAACTGCCGAAGATTGATATGGGCGACCTTATCTATATTCACGACACAGGCGCACACGGCTTCTCAATGGGCTACAACTACAACGGCAAGCTCCGTTCCGCTGAAATCCTCCTCCGTGAGGACGGCTCCGCAAAGCTCATCAGACGTGCGGAAACACCGCAGGATTACTTCGCAACGTTTGATTTCTCCGAGTACAGTTTCAAGTAATCGGCGAATAAAGCGTGAGCGGCATTATATGAATTTTACCCCGCAGTCAATCGGCTGCGGGGCTGTTGTTTTCAAAATAAAAACAACGGCACTTCCGAAAAGGAAATGCCGCTGTTTAACACCGCCTCGCCGCCGTATGGCGTATAAAACCCGCACCTAAGCACGGTGGGTAAGATCGCCCGACAGGTTCACGCTCCCTTCGTCCTCATTGAGGGAGGTCTGCAATCCGCTGTCGTGGAGAAATCCCTTAAAATTCGTGTTGGATTATAAAAACCATACTTTATCGAGAGAGGCAGTAATATTCTGTTTAATTAAATCTGCCTTTATTACTATATGCGTATCGGCCGCAAAAATTCACAGGCAGATTACGGATATTTCATCCGTTTATTCTTCTTCTGCGAAAATTTCGTCGAAGTGCTTGATGAAAGCCTCGCCGAGCTCGGAATAAAGCTCGTCGTCGTCAACTGTTGCGAGGGAATATTCGCCGTCCTCCTCAACTTCCTTGAGAATTACAAACTCGCATTCCTCTGTTTCTTCGTCCTCATCCTCAACGTAGGGAATAAGAGCGAGATATGTGTTGTCCTTGTAAACAAGCGAATCGATTATTTCAAACGGCTCCTCGTCGAGCATTACAATCTGTGCTTCGCAGCCTTCATCTTCGCAGCCGCAGTCGCAGTTGTGTTCGTGTTTTTCCATTTCAGCCATATTTTTGTCCTTTCTTTGCAGAAGCGTCGAAATGCCGACTTTTTTTCTGCCGCATTTTATATTTCGGCGTTTGTTTTCGCCCACTATTAAATTATACAGTATGTCAATACAAATGTCAATACGGTTTCGGCAGATTACTTGGAAAACGGTGTGCAAAACGTCGATTTTAATAAACAAAACTTGAAAAATTTAGTAAATATTCCACAACAAAAACCGTTGACAACCGCTTGTTTATGTGGTATTATTAAGTCAAGGAAATAACACAGAAGAAAACAGAGCCGAACAAATAAAAGGCAGGTCGGAGAGGACCGATGAGTTGACTTCGTGTAGGTTCCGAGGCACGGAAGAATAGTCAATCACCAATACTGATACCGCAAGAAAACATATATTGATGAATGCTCCGATGCAAGCGGTTTTCCGTAACAAACCGAATGTAAATTTGCCGAGAAAGGAAGCGAGTCCAATGGAAAGTGAACAGCAGAAAGTTTTATCGGGATTGAGGCTCGGTAAGGCAGGATAAAGTCACACAGGGGTAACAGCAGCTGCAAGGCGCAGTGAGTGCGTATCCGAACAAGGCGTTTAGCTTATTATCTTTATCACCTTTCCCGCACGCTGAGACCGATAAAATAACACCTTTGAACTTAAAAGCTATATCGTCGGTAAACCGACACCGTACCGCTTATGCGTTTATATATAGTCAGCGCTGACATAAGAAGTGCTGTAAAAGTGAAGGTGATTTTAATGAGAATGATTCATACGGAGGGTGCTACTCCACCTGAATAGTTAATAATCCGAAAGGAAAGAGGTCCAATGAACTGATAAGTTTTGTTGAAACAGAAACCTGTAAAGAAAGGTAATAACTCCAATGGAATAATTGATTTTTCGATTGAGATACTGTTTCGCCGAAGGGGGTAATTCCACCGGTTAGTTTATCAGAAAGGTAGAAAGACCAATGCACTGATTATAATAAAACCTGAACACAAAGGGGGTAATTCCACCCAACCAGTCAGAAAGGTAATCAGACCGATGCACTAATTATTAACATTTTCCGCTATCCCGGCTGTGGCTCATTCGCCGCAGATGATGAAACGGCGGGTACATAAAAATTGAATAACAAGAGAAACCGTAATGTTATGCGGTTTCTTTTTTGTTATTTTAAAAATAGTCTTGACAAAACAGGAAAAATAAGCTATAATATATTAGCAATAGCCGCTGTGGTGGAATCGGCAGACACGAGGGACTTAAAATCCCTTGGTAGCAATACCGTATCGGTTCAAGTCCGATCAGCGGCACCAGATACAGATAATCCGAACGTTATTCATAAACAGAGCGTTCGGATTAGTTTTATATGTTCTTCCGGAATATCTATTCAGCGGAACAGCATTTACGGAGGCAGGCTATGATAATTATTCCGTCGACAGATGATATGGAGAAATATTTAAAAGAGGATGATGTGATTGATTTCAGAAATGAAATTATTGTCAGCATTTCCGATTTGTTATCTAAAAAAGCCGACAGTGAAATCGGGTATATAAAAGAGGCGTATGAGTTTGTCAGAGACAGCATTGCCCATTCAGCGGATATAGGAGAAGATGTTGTTACATGTAATGCGTCCGAGGTTTTAAAAGCGGGACACGGTATATGTTTCGCAAAATCGCACCTGCTTGCGGCACTGCTGCGCTGTAAGTCCATACCGACAGGCTTTTGCTATCAGAAACTTATTTTAGACGACGAAACTGCTCCGATTCTTGTTTATCACGGACTTAACGGCGTTTATCTCGGAGAATATAAAAAGTGGATACGTCTTGACGCAAGAGGAAACAAGGATGGAGTAAATGCGCAGTTTTCGACCGACAATGAACAGCTCGCTTTTGACGTTCGTCCCGAAAAGGGAGAGAAAGATGGTTTCACGGTATATTCTGTTCCCGATATAAAGATTCTGGAGAAACTTCGAAAAAATAAAACCAGAACAGAATTGCTGAACGATTTACCGACAGAATTGAGCTGCGACGAATAGCAAATTATAATGCACCTGCTTTTAACGTGGGTGCATTTTTCTTTTTCTGAACATCCCTATTCAAAACGGAAAAATAAGAAAAAACGTCCCATTTTTACATTTCGTTCCTCTAAAAGTACATTTGGTTCCCTTTGGGTTGAAAAATACACGCAGGCATGCAATAATAAATCAGTGTGTATTTTAACCATTATTTTAGAATAGGAGCAAAATATGGAGTATAAAGTTTATCTCAAAAATTTAGGCGAAACAGTTTTAAAGTACGCAGATGCGCCGCTCGGAGAATACAGCGGCAAATCGGAGAAAGAAGAAAAGTTCGTAAAGGAAATCGACGGAGAAATCGAGCTTGACTTTGCGGGCAACTGGTGTCATACGTTTTCCCTGTACTGCCCCGCAAATGTGCAGATAGAGGCGTTTGTCAGCGAGGCGGAAAGGGATTTCTGCTATGACGCACATCTTGATTCGAATTATGTTCAGCACATCGAATTCAACAACATAACATGCCGCAGGAAAATTTCAACGCAAATCAAAACCAGGAAATTCGACAGAACGGATTTCAGATTTTTCATTCACACAAACACACCCCGCAGCAAAATAAAATATCATCTTGAAATAAAAATATAGTGTAATGCATGATGTAAAAATGCCTGCTTTGATTTCGGAGCAGGTTTTTTTGCCGTGCTGAAATAATTAGACTTGCTAAATTCTTCGATATGTGATATAATAATAAAAAGTATCTGCAATTATCTCTTCGGAGGATTTAATATATGAATATTTCTATTCAGGTATATGGATTGCTTGTCCTGATACTCCTGTATGTATTTTACAAGAGCCATAAGACGCTCGGGCTGTATACGGAAAAGGTGTTCTGTATGGCGATGTATTTTACCGTTATATCGCTTTCGCTTGACACGCTGTCTGTTATTTTTATTCATTTCATGGATTACCTGCCGCTCACGCTTGTAAGAATCGTGTGCAGGCTTTATGTCATCTCCCTTGTGTGGGAGGCAATATTTGCGCTTGGTTATGTGCTGACCGATGTTTTCCCCGAAAAAAAGCATCGGCGCCGAACACGGCAGCTTGCGTTCGTCGCTCTTATTCAAAGCGTAATAATCATCATTCTTCCCATGGACATTTTCCGTACTGCAACGCAGACGTATACATACGGTCCTGCGGTTGTATGTGTATACTTCTTTGCGCTTCTTTATATTTTGTTCATTATCGGGATATGCATTTTCAACCGAAAGCTCAACAGCCGCCGCAGCTTTGCCATGGGATTGTGGATGTTCATATGGATAGCGGCGGCGATTATACAGTATCTGAACAACGAACTGCTCGTGGTAGGCTTTGCGAGTGCGGTCGGGGTGCTTATACTGTTTGTTATCATGGAAAATCCCGAGGCAAATCTTGACAGAAAGCTTGGCTGCTTCAATTCTTATGCTCTCTCCGAGTATCTTCTTCAGCTTGCCGAGCGAAAAAAGAAATTCAGCCTTCTTGAAATCTCCTTTGATAGCATGGACGCAATCCAGAGCGAGGGCTCGCTTATCGACAGCATGATGCTTAAAGCCGTTACCCTTGCAAGCAAACATTCCGAGGTATATATTTTCCGCAATTTCAACTCCGAGCTTGTTATAATCGGAGAAAATACCGAATCGCTGTACGCTGTCGGAGATGAAATACTCAAGAATTTTTACGACAATGCGGAGTTCAGAAAAAACGGAAACGCAGTAATAGTCCTTCGTGGAGAAATTTTTTCCAATATGGACGAAATGCTTCGTTTTATGACCTTTATCAGAAACGAATACACGTTTGATTCAAGGGCGTTATTTGTTGCGAACGAGGATATAATTTTAAGATACACGGAAAATCATATTATCGAAAAGGAAATATCCTCTGCGCTTGCTGACGACCGTGTTGAGGTTTTTCTCCAGCCTATTTATTCCAACAATGACGGCATGTTTACCTCTGCCGAGGCGCTTGCAAGAATACGACTTCGTGACGGAATGCTCCTTTCTCCGGGAGTATTCATTCCTATCGCCGAAGACAGCGGACAGATTCTTGAAATAGGAGAACGTGTCTTTGAAAAGGTTTGCGAATTTATCAAAACCACAGACGTTATAAGTCTTGGCATTCACTACATTGAGGTCAATCTTTCGGTTGTTCAGTGCGAGATGGAAAACCTTGCGGACAGGATGATCTCCATAATCGAAAAGCACGGCGTTGACCCACGTTTCATTAACCTTGAAATAACGGAAACTGCGTCGGTTACAGCGAGAAATACTCTGCTTAAAAATATGAACAGGCTTATAGATTACGGCTTTACATTCTCGCTTGACGACTTCGGAAAGGGTCAGTCAAACCTGATGTATGTCGTGGAAATGCCTGTATCGCTCATTAAGCTTGATTATGATATGTCGAAAGCTTTTTTCAATTCCTCAAAGGCAAAGCAGGTTGTCCGTGCTGTTGTTGAGATGGCGCACGGAATGGACCTGAAGCTTGTAGCGGAAGGCATTGAAACCAAAAAGGAAATTGAGGGCATGTACGAGGAAAAGGTCGATTACATACAGGGCTTTTACTATTCAAAGCCTCTCCCTATGCTTGATTTTCTGAATTTCCTCAAACGATAAAGCACAACGCTCCCGAGCCTGCACGGCATCGGGAGCGATTTTTTATTATTCGGAACGCTGCTTGTTTTCCGTTTCTTTTATTTTGCTGAACATTTCTGAAATTCTCTGCTGTGCCTCGGGTGTATGGCAGCGGGTGCATGCACTGCAATCCTTTATATTCCCCTCTGAAATCACAAAATCTCCGCCGCATTTGTCGCCGAGCATATACAGCGGGCAATAGCAGAAAAGGCAGTTGAATTTTTCGGGGTCAGAGCAGGGGTGACAGGGGAAATATTCGCAGTCCCTGTTCTGAAAAAAAGAGCTGTTGTTTTTCATGGCGCACCTACAATCCGTATTTTATCTTTATTCTTTCCAGCTTTTCTCCGAACGGCTCTGCGAGAAAGAAAAGGAACACAAGGTTTGATACCGCATAGAGAACGGTGTGAGGAACTGCGGCTGTAATTGCCGCAAGATACATTGAAAGCTCGGGCGAGCCGTCGTACCACATAACGGTCCACATATCCATAACAAGCGAATACAGCACCCCCGAAACCACACCGTAAATCAGAAGGAGAGCCTTGTGCCGCTTGAGAGAATTTGCGAGAAATCCTGCGGCAAATCCGATAAGCCCCCAGGCAAGCATCTGAAACGCAGTCCAAGGTCCTTGTCCGAAGTAGAAATTTGAAATAAGCGCCGACATTGAGCCGACGAGAAAGCCTGCCTCTCCACCGAGGTATACCGCTGTTATTACGGTTATGGCGGTTATGGGTTTGAAAAACGGAATAAACCGTCCCACAACGCACAGAGCAATCATAACGGAGCAGATAACCATTCGGCGTGATCCGATTTTTTTATTTTCAAACCCCGCCGAAAAAAGCAGCAGACTGAAAACTGCCGCCGCAAGAGAAAAAAGAAGATGTTTTTTTTCTTCTGCCGCCGCCGAGCCTATGACGGCGATAATCGGAATTATAACAAACGGCACGGCGATTTTTACCGCTTTTCTTAAAGCGCTGTTTTTTATAACAAGCATCACTCCGACCTCCGTCCGTTGAGCCGGCACAGTTCCGCCGCATCCTCTGTCGTAACGGCGCCGCAGTAGTATCCGTTTGTCATTCTGCTTGCGGCTGTTGTGTAAAAGCTGTTTTCCGAGAAAAGCTGTGACGGTGTGCCCTCTGCCGCAATGCATCCACGGAAGAAAAGCGCACATCTGTCCGCACACACTGCGGCAAATTCTGCGTCGTGCGTGACTGCAATTATTGTGATACCGTCGCTTTTGAGCTTTTTCAGCACCTCGGTAAGCCGCTGTTTTGAATTGGCGTCAAGCCCCTTTGTCGGCTCGTCCATAAGGATAATTTTCGGCTTTGCGGCGAGCACCTTTGCGATAGCGGCAAGCTGCTGTTCGCCGCCCGAAAGGTCGTACGGATGTTTGCTGTAAAGTTTTTCGAAATCGAGCGGCAGGGAAGCGGCGGCGTCCTCTGCGCCTTTCAGCTCCTCGCCGAGCGTGCTTTTCAAAAACAAGGTCTGCACGTCCTGCGGCAGCATGGAAACGCACTCCCGATACAGCGTCTGATTTTTATATTTCCCGATATTTTTTCCGAACACCTTTATTGTGCCGCTGTAAGGCTTTATAAGACCTGCGGCGGCGTTAAGCGTGGTTGTCTTGCCCGAGCCGTTTCCGCCGAGTATGCAGAACAGCTCCCCCTCGTACACGTCGAAACACAGATTGTTGAGTATATCGGGGGAATATCTGTCGTATCTGAAGCAGACATTCTTGAATTCAAGCGCTTTTTTTTCGGGCGCACTGTATTCCGCTTGCGGCATTTCCTTTATATCGCAGCGGAAATTATTTCTTATAAACTCCCGTCCTCCACGGACGTCAAGCGGGCATTCTTCTCCGCCCCCGACCATATGGTACAGCCGTGCGGCAGCGGGCATAAACGAAATCAGCCTGCTTTTCCCGAGCGAGCCTGCGACATTTTTCGGCGTATCGAAATACGTTATTTCTCCGTTTTCGATTACCATAAGCCTGTCGCTGACGGGGATTATTTCCTCAAGCCTGTGTTCGGCGATAATAACGGTAAGACCGAGCTCACGGTTAAGCTTTTTCAGAGTTGCGATAAAATCCGACGCCGCTATCGGGTCGAGCTGTGCAGTCGGCTCGTCGAGTATAAGCACGTCGGGGTGCATTGACATAACCGCCGCAAGATTAAGGAGCTGTTTTTGTCCGCCCGACAGCTCGGCGGTGTTTTTTTCGAACCACTGCTCTATGCCGAAAAATGCCGCCATTTCCGCAATTCTGCTGTGGATTGTATTCGGCTGCACGCCGAGATTTTCAAGCCCGAAAGCAAGCTCGTGCCAGACCTTGTCCGTAACAATCTGTTGTTCGGGTTTTTGCATGACAAAACCGAGTGATGAGGCGGATGTGCGGCTGTCGAGCTGTGAGAGAGGCGTACCGCTGAAATATATTTCGCCGCTTTTTTCTCCGAGCGGCGAAAGCTCTTTTTTCATTAGTCGGAGGAGCGTTGATTTTCCGCTTCCCGTGCTTCCGCATATCGAAATAAACTCTCCGCTTCTGACCGAGAAACTCACATTTCGGAGCGATGCGTCCGAACAAGCGGGATAGGTAAAGCTCAGATTTTCGACCTTAATAATTTCCAACGCAAAGCCTCCTTTATTTCGATAGCCGAGGGCAGAACTGCAAGCGCTCCGTATGCGGCGTATCCGATTATATTTTCCGTCGATACGGATGAAAATGCAAAATATGGGTAGTAGGAATAATCTGCTCCCTGCACGCAGAACAGACATACCGCAGACAGCGCTGCCGTCAGCATAACAAGCGCAGTATCCGAAATGTGCCATGAGAAAATCGAGTAGTGGGTACGCCTGCCGCAGCCATAGCCTCTTGCGGACATGCTGTCCGCTGTTGTAATGCCGTTTTCAAGTCCCCATGTAACAACGATTCCGAAAACGGAAAGCTTGCCTCGGACGGTGTCCGCTATGTTGTCATCCTTGTAAAGTCCGAGTGCTCTCTGGGCGTTTTCGGTCTTTCTTATCTGCCGTCCGAAAAGCGGCACATACCGCAGTGCCATTGACAGAATAAGTGCAAGCGAGGGGGAGAAAGCGCCGAAAACATAGAGCAGCTTGTCGCTCGTCATAAGCTCGGTAAAGCTTTTGAACCAATACAGCACGGATATAATCATCATAGCCGCAAACATTCCGTATATCAGAGCTTCTGCAGTTATCGGAGCATCGTTCATGACGAACAGGACCGTAGCACCGTTGTGCGAGAGCAGGGGGTTAAGCAATGACATAGCCGCAAAAAACAAAAGCGAAAAAAGGTAAAAACGCAGATTTTTAAGTCCGCTTATGCATAGCTGGAAAAGTGCCGACCCTGCCGCCGATATGATAAGAATAACAGGATTCATACTGAACATAGCGATACCCGACGCCGCAAGAAAATACAGCGCCGAGGCTATCGGATTACAGTTGTTCAGTCCACGCATTTTTTCACCTTAAATCTTTTCCGAGCTCGCAGGAATAAATCCACTCAATCTTATCGCCGTCGGACACCGCATATTCGCCGCAGCCGACGGACGGCGACTCTCCGTTCACATAGTAAAGCCAGCCCGACAGGTCACCGAAATCGAACTCATAAATATAGTTTATTCCCGAAATATACGGCATTTCTGCGGTGCCTGTATATTCCAGCTGTATGCTGTGTTTTTTTGCCGCCTCTGTCAGAATATCAAAAACGGTTTCGTTTTCTTCGATTTCAAAGCTGTCCGTAAGAATAATTCCGTTTTCGGGGACATATTCTGCGTTGGTTTTTCCGATGATTTTTTCGCAGATTATCGACAGCTCAACCTTGCCGACGGGATGTTCTTTTCTGACGGTACTGCCGTAGTAATCCTCGGCGGTGCTGAAATTTGTTGTAAGAACGAATAACACTGCGGCAGCCGTTACGGCTCCGACTGCGATAAAGTTCTTTTTGTTCCTTTTTCCGACAGCTATAAGAATAACAGTGCATACCGCTCCCGCACATACCACGGCGGCGCACAGCCATATTTTATAATCTGCGGGATTATTTTCCTCTGCGGCATTTTCGGTTTTGACGTCCGTTTTTTCGCTGTTTTCGGGGGCAGTCTGTTCAGTTTTTTCTTCTTCATTGGCACGCTTTTCAAGCATGTAAACAGAGCTCTTGCCCTCGTTCATGCGGATATAGGATATCATAGAATAGAGCGTCTGAACGGTTGCGGCGTCACTGAAGCCTTTTCCGATTTCGTGACAGAAACTGCCGTCGTCGAGGCGGAACTGCTCAAACGAGCCGAGCAGGGTATTGCCGTTTTTTATAAATCTTTCATCCGTCTGTGCGTCTATGCCGAGACCCGAAAGGGCTGTAAGCACTTGTGCCGCACTTTCGGGACAGGGAACTCCGTAGCTTGAATATCCGCCGCTGTCGAGCTGTTTTGATGACAGCAGGGAAATTGCCGTATCGACAGCCTTTGCAACAGTTTCATTTTCTTCGTACAGAGGGGTAAGGGCCTGCACGGCCATTGCAGTAACATCGGCGTCGCTCGTTTTTCCCGTAACGCTCCAGCCGCCTTCCTCGTTCCGCATTGAAATAAGCAGTTTCGCAGCTTCCTCTGCCGTATACTTTGTACTTGTGTATCCGTTGTTCAGGAGATGCAGACCATATACTACGCTCATGACTCCCTGTTCACCGATTGAGTTGCTGAGAGTTTCGCCGATATAATCGTCATATCCGCCTGTTGCGGCGAGTATAAGGGAATATTTCTGGCGTGCGGTCGCATTGCGAAGTTCGTTTTCCGAAAGATACCGCAAAAGCGCCTGTCTGTATTCGGAAAAATCGGGCTCGTAAAATCTGCTTATCGAAAAGACATACCACTCGTACGCCTTACCCGCATTTTCCGTCAGCACACCGTCGAGCCATTCCTGAACGTCTGCCGAGCCCGACTGCGAAAGCTTGAAACTGATGATACCGTCGGCAAGGCTTTGCGCCCTGCTGACGGTGTCGCTGTTTTCGGCTGAAACGGATACTGCTCCGAAGCCCGATACCAAAAAGACAAGCGTACTTAAAAGAAAGGATATAAGCTTATTTTTCATTTTTCTTTGCACACATTACGGCTCCTGCGGCGGCGAGCATAATTCCCGCAAATGCTGCGGCGGATTCTGCGCCTGTTTCGGGAGAAGCCTTGTCGTCCGATACGTTATTGTCTGCTGATACGTTGGCAGATTTTTCTACAACAGCGGTGCAGACGGGAGGAACAAGATTCTGTGTATCGGATACAGCGCTGATAACGTAGCTGCCCGCTTCGGGAATGCTTACAGAAACCTTGCCCTCGCTGTCGGTAATAAAATCCGTTTTTTCGCCGTTGAGCGTTATTACTGCGCCCTCTGCGGGAAGTGTAATGGGTGCGAAATTTTCATCATAGCCTGCGGCAAGGAGCGTGAGCGATATTTCCCCGCCCTCGGAAACCGAAACTGTGTTGGCGTTGAAATAGCAGTATGTGTCCGACCATGCTGTCAGGTCAGTAAAGCAGTATGCGTTGATATAATCTCCGTTTTTCACGGTGTCTCCGAGGCTCATTGCGGATGTGTTGTTCAAGCAGTAACCGTAACTGCCGCCGTTGTCCGTTCCCCACAGCATGTTGAGCATGCGGCCGAATTCACCGTCGGTAGAGAGATAGCCTGCCGCCGCGCCGCCGTCATATTTTGCCTCGTGAGCGGCAAAAAGTGCGTCGTCGATTGTGAGCGCTCCGTCGTTGTCTATGTCGGTTACGGTTATTTTTTCCTGCGCAAGTGCAAGCTCGCCGTTTTCGTCGGCGATGCTGACATAAACTTCTGCGGACGCTTCTTCGGCGAATGCTGTTACGCTTGCTGTGCATGCCGCAAATGCAGCTGCGAGAATAACTGATAATGTTTTTTTCATTTTAATACCTCATTTTCCGGGCGTGTGGTTTTCCTTGCTGTTTGCCTGCTGCGTTCGTCCCGCCCTTTTTTTAACGGACTTCTGCGTTTTTCTGGCTTCTTTTAAGCCTGCGGCTTCCAGCGCTCTTGGCCAGGGCCCGAGATATGCTTTTATTCGGGAACGTGTAACTTCATCGAAATCGTCCTTTTTAGGCAATCTGCCGAGCTCCTCGCATTTGTTTTTTAAAAGTTCTGCCGCCCAGCCCTTTTTTTCTTCTGAAATCACGTCTACCCTCCTTTTGCAAATAAAAAACTCCTTCAACCAAAGGCTGAAAGAGTACAACTGATTTATCGCACAACACAAACACCGCACAGGCGACGAGCGCAGCACGGCATTCCGCATATACAGCAGTAAATCGGTTGCACTCTTCTCACCAAAGTTGTGTTTAACCTTAAAAACACGGCAGGTATCCTGACTTATGATGCAGTGCGCAAAGCACTCCGAACCGATGCCTTCTCAAAGCGTGAGCTTCAATGGCGTGTCACGGCTCTCTTGTCAATTACAGTAATGGCGGTTGTTC
>JAZNLN010000052.1:0-10606 GCA_045579125.1 Ruminiclostridium sp. | reverse complement strand
TTTCGTAAAAAGTGCGCTGAAATACGAGGCACTGATAAACCAGATGAACGGCGAGTTCAATATGATAAGAACGGCTATGCGCCGCTCGTAATGTGAAAGGATGATATTATGGCATTTCTGAGTAATCTCGATATATCCGTTTCGGGCATGATTGCCGAGCGTTTCCGTGCCGATATTATCGCACAGAACGTCGCAAACGCCGACACGACAAGAACCGTTGAGGGCGGACCGTACGTCCGTCAGGTAGTGGTGTTCACCGAGAACGACGGCTACAATTTCGACAGCCCCAGACTCACCAAGTACAACTTCCGAAGCGTGCTTGCGGAAAAGCTCGAGGAGCTTGAGGGAATGAAGGGCAAGGGCAGAACGAAAACCCTTGAGGGCGTTGTCGCAACCGAGGTTGTGGAGGATGAAACACCGTCTACTCCCGTATACGACCCGACCCACCCCGACGCCGACGAGAGAGGCTACTACTACATGCCCAACGTTGACGTGACCGAGGAACAGATTGATATGCTTGCAGCAACGCAGTCGTATCAGGCTAACCTCACGATTTTCAACAGCATGAAGTCGCTGGCGCAGAAGGCGCTCACGATAGGACAGGCGTAAGCCGCAGAGGGAAAGGAGAATAGCGAATGTATATAATCCCCATTTCTTCGTCTATAACGCCGATTGAGTCGGTTGAAAGAATGCTCGCCGAAAGAGAACCCGTGCAGGAAACCGAGGAGGCGGAAAAGGAACCCTCGTTCCTCGACGTGTTCAGCGGCATAGTGAACAACGCCATAAAAACCACCGAGCAGAAGAACAGCGACGTTTACGACCTCATGCTCGGCGAGGATATAAGCATTGAACAGCTCCAGATTAACATGACCAAGGCACAGATTGCGACGGAGCTGCTTGTAAACGTAAAGAACGCAGTCGTTGACTCGTATAATGAAATTATCAGAATGAGCATATAACTTGAATTAAGGAAGAAGTCCGATGAACAAAGTTTTGGAAACAATGAAAAAAGCATTCGGGACTGTCAAGGATAAATGGATGGCACTCAGCCGCAAGGTGCGTATAGGCATTATTGCGGGCGTATCGGTGCTTGCATTTTCTCTGATAGTGCTGATTATCATAATGTCGCAGACGGGATACAAGGTTATTTTCTCGGGAGCAAGCGACACCGAGGCGCAGGAGATTTTAAGCGCAATACAGAACGACCTCGGCGTAAACGAGGTCCGCATTACCTCCGACGGCGATATTCTCGTCCCCGAGGAAAAGGCGGAGGATATAAGAGTTCAGCTTTCCGTGCTGGGCTATCCGAAGAATGCGTTTAACTACGATATTTTCGACAGCGTTGGAATGTTCTCGACCGAAACCGTCACAAGACAGAAGCAGGTACAGCAGCTCCAGCAGCTGCTTATGGCAACGCTTGACACGATTTCGGGAGTCGATTACTCCTACGTCCTGCTCAATATTCCCGACGACGTGGATTATGTGCTGACGTCAAGCAAGATTGAGGCAAGCGCCTCGGTAATCCTGCACCTCGACGGCGAAATAACCGCAGACACGGTCGACGGTATCTACAAAATCGTAAAGACCGCCGTGCCGGGACTGAAGGAGGAAAACATCACCGTAACCGACGGCGACGGCGTTCCCCTTTCCGCCGAGCTCATGGCGGAGGAGCCCGAGGACGAGGACGAAATAGCGCTTTATTACAGACGATTCAACTTCCAGACCGAGCTGCAGAATATTCTCGAAGAAAGCCTCGGCTCGATTTTTGAGGGCGTGTTCAACGACTACCGTGTTGTGGTAAACGTAGCGCTGAACTACGACAAGGAGGTTTCTTCCTCCACGGAATACACCCCCTCCGTTGACGAGGAAGGTACCTCGGGCGGCATGATTCAGGATGAGGAATATGTTTCCGCAGGCGGCGGACAGGCGACTGTCGGCGGCGTTGTGGGAACGACGATTGACTCCGACATCTCCCCCGACTACCCGACTATCGAAGCCGACGAGGACGGCGATATTTACTGGGAAACATCAAAGAAGATACACCGCCTTGTAAACGAGGCGACAAAGCAGGTCGAAAAGGACGGTTACAGCTATCAGAATCTGTCGGCGTCGGTGCTTGTGGATTCCGCCGCAATGACCACGGCAGAGCTTGAAAAATGGGAAGAAATCGTCGCAAACGCTATCGGAAGCGACACAATCAGCGTTTCTTTCTTCGCCCAGCCGTTCGCACTTCGTTCGACAGGCGGCGACTCCGAAACCGACCCGATGGTTGTGACGAACAACAACCGCACACTGCTGATATTCACTATAATCGGTCTTGGCATACTTCTCCTTATGCTGCTGTTCTTTGCGCTTATGGCGGCAAATTCCAGCAAGAAAAAAATCAAGGTCAGACAGCAGGGCGCCGCTGCGGCGGCGGGAGCGGCAGGCTCCAACCTCGATATTACGATTGACAGCGAATATGACGACGAAAGCGACTATGATGCTATGAGAGGATTTTCAGACAGACGAGGCGAGGAAATGCTCGACCTGCCGAGCCTTACCGAGCAGGATACAAGCAATTCAAGAGAGATTGTCCTCAAACGTGAAATCAGAGATTTCTCCAAGACAAACCCCGAAATTGTCGCACAGCTTATCCGTACATGGATAAGAGGCGAGGACTGATAACGAAATACGGAGCGGGAGCGTGAAATGCGCTCCCCTGCTCTTGTGACATGTCCACGGGTAATTTTTTGAAAGGGTGATATTATGGCAGAGGCAGCAACAACAAGCATAACCGCCATTCAGAAAGCGGCGATGGTAATTTCTGCTCTCGGAACTGAAAATGCGTCGGGCGTATTCAAATTCTTTACCGACGACGAAATAGAAAAAATAACTCTTGAGGTTGCCAAGATGGACTATTGGCCCGTTGAGGTCGTTGACGAGGTGCTCAACGATTTCTACGAGCTCTGCCTTACGCAGAAGGTAATTTCCGAAGGCGGCGTGGAGTACGCCAAGGAAATCCTCGAAAAGGCATTCGGCCCGCAGGCGGCGGCGCAGCTTTTCGAAAGAATAACAAAGCAGCTCAAAACCAAAGCGTTCGCATTTGTCCGCAAGGCCGACTACAAAAACCTGCTTGCAATCGTGCAGAACGAGCACCCGCAGACTATCGCCCTTATCCTGTCCTACGCCAAGAGCGAGCAGGCGTCGGCGATTATCCAGGAGCTCCCGAAGGATATACGGATTGAGGTTGTTGAGCGTATAGCGAAAATGGACTCGGCGGCGCCTGACGTTGTTAAGTCGATAGAAACCACGCTTGAGCGCAAGTTCGCAAACCTCGTCACCACCGACAGCATGGAAGTCGGCGGCGTAAACTACATAGCAGACGTACTCAACAAGGTAGACCGTTCGACGGAGAAGTACATCTTCGACGAGCTCACGCTCCGTGCTCCGAAGCTTGCGGACGAAATCCGTCAGAAGATGTTTGTATTCGAAGATATTACCGCACTCGACTCCATGTCTATCCAGGCGTTCATTAAGGAAGTCGACCCGAAGGACCTTGCTATCGCAATCAAGGGCTCGACCGCCGAGGTTGCGGAGTGCATCTATGCGAATATGTCTGCCCGTATGAAGGAATCCACGCAGACCGACGTCGAATACCTGCATAATGTCCGTATGCGTGACGTTGAAGAAGCACAGCAGAGAATCGTATCTATTATCAGACGTCTCGAAGACGAGGGCGTTCTTACCATATCCAAGGGCGGCGCAGACGAAATTATTGCGTAACCGCTCCCCCGAAAAAAGCGGAAGGAGAAAGCTATGCCGATTATCAAAAACCCGTTCGGAGCCGCATATACGGTTGCGGGCAGCGTGAAAATAGACAATGAAGTGATAATGCGGCATACTGCGCCCGAAACGGAATCCGCCGTGCAGGCGGAAAAAGCTCCGACAGCAGAGGAAAAAGAAGCCGCCGAAAGCACGGCGGCGGAAAATACCGTCCGTAAAGAGGCGGAGCTTGCGGCGGAAAAACTCCGCAGCGACGCAGAAAAAGAGCTTGAACGTGCGAGAAGCTTTGCCGTAGAGGAATACGAGCGCACCAAGGAACGGTGCGAGGAGCTTCGGGCAAAGGCGGCGGCAGAAGCGGCTCAGATAATGTCCAAGGCGAAGGATGCGGCGAGCGAGCTTGTGGCAAAAACCAAGGAAGCAAGCGAAAGCACCATGCAGGAGGCGGAGCTTGCGGCGGTAAAGCTGCGTGCAGACGCCGAGGAGCAGGGTCATAAAAAAGGCTACGACGAGGGCTATGCCGAGGGCGAGAAAAAAGGCCACGACGAAGGCTATGTCAAGGGACTGAAAAAGTGCTCCGACACGCTTATTGAGCTGAAAAACCTTATCGAAGAAATAACGGCGGAAAAGGCTGAAATTTTCAAGGCAAACGAACGAAAAATGTTCGACCTTATTTTTGATATAGCGCAGAAAATAACGCTCGACTCCCTCAAACAAAAGGAAAAAGGCGTTATAACGAAAATGCTGAAGGAGGCGGGCAAGGAATTCCGCAGCAGCGCAAACGTAAAAATCACCCTGTCGGAGCTCGACGTGGACAACACGGCAGAGTTCGCCGAAGAGGTACAGGGCTTTTTCGTAGACTCACAGCACATCGAATTTGAAATACTGAAGGACGCTCCGTCGGGCACGCTCGTTCTCGACAACGGCTCGGAAATAACGGACGCAAGCGTCAGCACACAGCTTAAAATGATAGAGGAGCTTGGACGGGGAAAATACCGTGACAAGCCGTCGGCGGAGGTTGAGGAATAATGGATTTAATCGGATTCCGAAACGAGCTGAAAACGTTTGATTCGTACAGAAATATGGGCAAAATCGAAAAAATCGTCGGCATGACGATTGAAGCGAGCGGCCCCGTCTGCAACATCGGCGACGTGTGCAGAATATACACCAAGGACATGCAGAGCTGTATCCATGCGGAGGTCGTAGGCTTTCAGGCGGGCAAGGTACTGCTTATGCCATATACCGACATTGAGGGCATAGGCCCCGGCAGTATCGTTGACAACACGGGCGAAAAGCTCATGGTCAAGACAGGCTCGGCGCTTATCGGCCGCATAATCGACGCTATGGGCAACCCTATCGACGGAAAGGGCGAAATAAACTACACCGATGAAATTTCTATTTCGGGAATACCCGTAAACCCGCTGACACGTCCGAAAATTGCGGAGCCGATTGAGCTCGGCGTAAAGGCGATAGACGGACTTATGACGCTCGGCAAGGGTCAGAGAATAGGCATTTTCGCAGGCTCGGGCGTCGGAAAATCAACGCTGATGGGCATGATAGCGAAAAAGGTAAAGGCTGACCTTAACGTTATTGCGCTTGTCGGCGAGCGAGGCCGTGAGGTGCGTGAGTTCATAGAGAACGACCTCGGCGAGGAGGGCATGGCACGCTCGGTCGTGGTTGTCGCAACCTCCGACCAGCCCGCAATGATGCGTAACAAATGCCCGATGACGGCGACAGCGATAGCGGAATATTTTATGCAGCAGGAAAACGACGTGCTGCTGATGATGGACAATCTTACACGTTACGCCATGGCACAGCGTGAAATCGGTCTTTCCATAGGCGAACCGCCCATTGCGAGAGGCTACACGCCGTCGATTTACTCGTCCATGCCGAAGCTGCTTGAACGTGCGGGCTGTTTCGAAAAGGGCAGTATAACGGGAATTTACGCCGTTCTCGTAGAGGGCGACGACACCAACGAGCCCATTTCCGACACCGTGCGAGGCATTATCGACGGTCACATCATACTTTCAAGAAAAATTGCGGCAAAAAACCATTATCCCGCAATAGACATACTCGGCAGCGTATCACGACTTATGTCCCTGATATGCGGAAAGGAGCACAAGGACGCCGCCGCACGGCTGCGAAACCTGATGGCTACCTACGAAACGAATGCCGACCTTATCACAATCGGCGCCTACAAGCACGGAACAAACCCGAAGCTTGACGAGGCAATTTCCAAGATGGACAAAATAAACGCCTTTCTGCGGCAGGCGACCGACGAGGCGTTTTCACTGGACGAAACTATAAAAATGCTGCACGAAGCAGTAAAATAAAAAGGGAGAAGAAAACCGTGGTACTGGATTATTTTGTAGAGGGACTGCAAGCCTATCTTGCGCCTCTTATCGCACTCGGCCTGTTTATTTTTTTCATAATCAGAAACGACATTTTCGACAAGTCAATAAAGCGTCTTTTCGTTTTTTCGGCGTGCCTTACAATTCTGCTTATTGCGGCGACGTGGGCGGACAGCGTTCTGCGTGTCTGCGATTTCAGGTCGGCGTGGTTCATGCGTTCAATCACGTCCTGCATAAACTTTGCGTTCAGTCCGTTTGTTCCCGCCGCTCTCGTGTCTATCTACAAGAGCGAAAAAGAGGTGACAACATTGTTCTATGCGCCGCTTGCGCTGAACGTTGCCATGTGCGTTATAAGCGTTTTCACAGGCTGGATTTTCAGCATTGACGCAAATAATTCTTACAGCCGTGGGCTGCTTTTCGTGTTCCCGTTCGTTATTACGGCGTTCTACATGGGCTCCCTGCTCTATTTCTCGCTTAACCAGAGCCGCCCGGGAAAGCGTGCGGAAATGACATTCCTCATGGCGGTTACAGCGGCTACCGTTGCGGCGTACGGCCTTGAAATATGGCTCGGCGGCAGATATATGATATGGTCCGTGACGACGGTCTGCATAATCCTCTACTACTCGCTGCTCTCAATTCAGATGGTCATTTTTGAGCCGCTGACGGGTGCATACAGCCGAATGGCGTTCGACAAGACCCTCCCCACAATCGACGGCAGGCACTCCTGCGTAATAACCGTAATCGACATAAACAACCTCAAGACGATAAACGACACCTGCGGCCATATCTACGGCGACGAGCTGATTAAGGTCGTAGCGGCGGAGCTTATGAAAAGCTCCCCCAGGCGCACAAAGCTCTACCGCACGGGCGGCGACGAATTCATAATGATTTCGATGAACAACAACGCCGACTCGGTTGAGTACACGCTTGAACTTATTTTAAAAGAAAAGTTTTCAAGAGCGTACAGCGAAAACCTCGGCATTATTTCCTTCGCATACGGCTCGGTAGACTACAAGTCCACAAAGCCGCTCCAGGAGGCGCTTGACGCCGCCGACGCACGCATGTACGAAAGAAAAAAGGCAATGAAAGAGGCGATGAAGAAAAAATAAGGACACGCCTGCACGGCGTGAGCCCGATTTTCCGAGCATTCACCGATAATGAAGAAATTTGTATTTACACTTGAACGACTGAAAAAATACCGTGAGCAGATTCTCGAAACCGAAAAAGGCACACTGTCTGCCCTGCGTGGACAGCTTGCGGAGCTGACGAGAGAGGCGGAGGAGCTGCTGGCGCTGATAGAGCTGAAAAACAGGGAGCTGACGGAGCTGCTGGCGAAAGGCACCAACCCTGTCGAAATATCCACACGCAAGCGGTACATAAGCGCAAAACAGCAGGAGCTGGCGCAGACGAGGCAGAAAATCGCCCTCAAGGAGCAGGAAATTGAAAAGCAGATGGGCGTCGTCGTCGTCGCTACGCAGGAGGTTTCCAAAATGGAAAAGCTTGAGGAGCACCAGCTTGAGGCGTACAATGCCGAGGCGCAGAAGGAAAACGAGCTTTTTATCGAAGAATTCGTTTCAAACGACGACTGGCGTAAAAACAACGCACAAGGATAGTGCGGCGGCTTGACAAGTCGGGATTTATGTGATATTATAACGATAATAATGTAAATGCTATGACGAGAAGAAGTAGCTGCTTTCAAGCATTCAGAGAGCCCTCGGCGGGTGAAAGAGGGTATGCGGCGGCAGCGAATACGCCTCCGAGCAGCCGTGCCGAAATCGCAGTAGGTGCGGACGGTTTCGCCCGTTACAGCGACAATGAGACCGATTTTCGGTAAATTGAGGTGGTACCACGCTTACTGCGTCCTCTTGCGCTTGCAAGGGGATTTTTTGTTATCGCCCGAAGAAAGGATTTTTTATTATGCAGATTTATGAAGAACTCGTTGCCCGTGGCCTTATCGCCCAGGTAACTGACGAAAAGGAAATCAGAGACCTCGTAAACGAGGGCAAGGCGGTATTCTATATAGGCTTTGACCCGACAGCGGACAGCCTTCATGTAGGACATTTCATGGCGCTTTGTCTTATGAAGCGTCTTCAGATGGCAGGAAACAAGCCCGTTGCACTTATCGGCGGCGGCACAGGCTATATCGGCGACCCCTCGGGCAGAACTGACATGCGCTCGATGATGACCCCCGAGCAGATTCAGCACAACTGCGACTGCTTCAGAAAGCAGATGGAACGCTTTATCGAATTCGGCGAGGGCAAGGCGCAGATGGTAAACAACGCAGACTGGCTCTTAAAGCTGAACTATATCGACCTGCTCCGTGAGGTCGGCGCATGCTTCAGCGTAAACAACATGCTCCGTGCGGAATGCTACAAGCAGAGAATGGAAAAGGGTCTGTCCTTCCTCGAATTCAACTATATGATTATGCAGTCCTACGACTTCTATCACCTTTATAAGGAATACGGCTGCAATATGCAGTTCGGCGGCGACGACCAGTGGAGCAACATGCTCCGCGGTACCGAGCTTATCCGCAAAAAACTCGGCAAGGACGCATACGCAATGACAATAACGCTCCTTCTCAACTCCGAGGGCAAGAAAATGGGCAAGACGGGAAAGGGCGCAGTATGGCTCGACCCCAACAAGACAAGCCCGTTCGAATTCTACCAGTACTGGAGAAACGTAAGCGACGCAGACGTTCTCAAATGTATCCGCATGCTTACATTCCTGCCGCTTGAAGAAATCGACGCAATGGACAAGTGGGAGGGCAGTCAGCTCAACCGTGCCAAGGAAATCCTCGCCCACGAGCTCACCGAGCTTGTTCACGGCAAGGAGGAGGCTGACAAGGCGGAGGCTGCCGCAAAGGCTCTGTTCGGCGGAAACGGCATTACCGACAACATGCCGACTACAACGCTTGCTCCCGAACAGCTGACCGACGGCAAAATCGGAATACTCGACCTGCTCGTTGCGACAAAGCTTGCGCCCTCCAAGAGAGAGGCGAGAAACCTTATCGCAGGCGGCGGCATACTCGTCGACGACGTAAAAATCGAAAACCCGACGGATATGATTGAAATTACCGACGCAGTAATCGTGAAGAAAGGCAAAAAGGTATTCCACAAGGTAACAAAGTAAAGACATTGCAGACGAGGTGCACGATGAATATAAATTCCGTAAAAAACCCCGCAACCATAGACGCCCAGATAGCAAAGCTCCAGAGCAGAGGCTGCGTCATAGAGGATATGGCTCACGCCCGCAAAATGCTGAGCGAAGTAAACTACTACCGCCTTGTGCATTATTTCTCGGTTTTCCTCGTCAGCAAGAACAGATACCGTGAGGGAACGAGCTTTGAACAGGTTGCGAGGATTTACGACTTTGACCGCATGCTCCGCTGTACGATACTGACGGTGCTTGAGGAAATCGAAATATCCACTCGTGCCGCAGTTTCAAACTACCACGCCATAAAGTACGGTGCGCTCGGCTACATGAATCCCAACGCTTTCGACCGAAACCACAAGCACCAGCACTTCCTCTCCAAGGTTGACCGAATGATTGAGGCGAACACGGGCGAGGAGCTCGTAACGCACCACATGAACAAGTACGGCGGTGCGTTCCCGCTGTGGGTTTTAATGGAGCTGTTCAGCTTCGGCACGCTCAACAATTTCTACATAGACCTGAAGCCCGAGGACAAAAAGGCTATTGCGGAGGATTATTTCGACACGTCGGCAAAGTGCCTCGAAAACTGGCTCCAATGCCTGTCGGACCTGCGTAATCACTGTGCGCACTACAACCGTCTGTACGCAAACGGCCTGCCCTCTGTCCCCCGACAGCCGCAGGACGTGGAGCGCCCGATGAGCAATACCCTGCTCGACTACCTCATTATAATGAGAAAGCTGTACCGCCGCCCCGAAATGTGGCACGACGAATTTCTCGTCAGGCTTGAGGCGCTTTTCAAAAAATACGAGGACGACATCGACCTTATGCAGCTCGGCTTCGGCTCGAACTGGCGGGCGCTGTTGTGCGACGAATATCTTTGATGTATATAAAAACGCTGTACGGAGTAATTCCGTACAGCGTTTTTTTATTCCTGTTATCTCATATTTTTTTTGACTTCGTTGCCGTCGGTACCGATTACGGAACATCCAAAGTCGTTAATTTCAGAAATAAAATAATTCATATTAGCAAACATTTTTCCGTTCCAAGCGGACAGCATGTAATTCTTTATCAGATTTTCTCTATACTGCTCAATAGGATAATAACGGTCTCTTACATCAAAATCCAGTTCTGTTTTGTTTCCGTCAACGTCCGTCATATAAATTCCCCCGTCATATGCAGGGTAAATTATTCTGTCATTGCCGAGAATAATCGGCGTCATAACTCCTATGTAATTCAAACCAACTCTGTAATTTTCGGAACTTACATAATCGTCAAGCAGTTTTTTGTCGGACAATAATGCGGCAAAAAAACGGAGGCGGCCTCTCTGCGGAAAGGCGCCCCCT
>JAZNLN010000051.1:0-4714 GCA_045579125.1 Ruminiclostridium sp. | reverse complement strand
AAGCGGTCTTAGGAAGACAATACAGCTTTGCAACTCCTTGGCTCACAGAACGACATGGCTACGATCCGACTTGTAAATCCTCTATCATTTTATCTACGTCGTTGTAGTCTTTATAATCTGACCGATTTTCTTTTATACGTTTAACCTCTGCGATGGCTTCGAGAGTGTCTGAATTAGGAATATTTGCAGTTACCTTAAAGGGTATCCCTTGTTCTCTGATAGCCTGTTTCGCTGCCATTACGAAATATGTTGTAATGTCTAATCCAAGTTCGCCGACAAGCTTTTGAAGTTCTGCTTTAGTTTCGTCGTCAATACGCATTGTAATATTTGCCATAATAAAATACCCCCCTTTGTTATTACAATTATAATACATTGTATGCTGTTTGTCAATGCATTAGCGTTTTATTTGTTAGCTCTCTTGTGAGAGCTTTTTTATTTTCCTCCTTTTCTCAATCTTCATTGGTCAACCGCATTACAGAGTGTATGTGAATACTATGAATTTTGTTGAGACACCTTTTTGGGGAAAATAGCGGAAAAAAATATCCGCACTATCATAAGATAATGCGGATATTTACTGAATTGGTGAGCCACCCGGGAATCGAACCCGGGACACCCTGCTTAAAAGGCAGGTGCTCTGCCGCCTGAGCTAGTGGCTCGTGAGTCAAATCGAACATTGATATTATATCACAACGCTTTGGGAATGTCAACACTTTTTGAAAAAAATTACATAAAATAAAAAAATAAATTGACAGAGAGGAACATACATGGTAAAATATCATAGAATGTAAAAAAGAGAGGCAGAACTATGAACATAAACGAAAAATTTGAGGGATTCCGTGCGCTTGTCGGAAATACCCCTTTGCTTGAAATTTCTCTTAAATACAAAGGTAATCTTCGTAAGGTTTATGCTAAGGCTGAATATTTCAACGTTTCTGGCAGTATAAAAGACAGAGTTGCATATTACATTATGAAAAAGGCATATGAGGACGGCAGGGTAAAGTGCGGAGATACTGTTGTTGAGGCTACAAGCGGAAATACAGGAATTGCTTTTTCCGCTATCAGCAGATATCTCGGAAATAAAGTTGTAATATATATGCCCGACTGGATGAGTGCGGAACGAATAAAAATGATGGAATCGTACGGCGCACAGGTAGTTCTTGTTTCAAAAGAGCAGGGAGGCTTCCTCGGCTCGATAGCCATGGCGGATGAGCTCGGAAGCAAGGACGGTTATTTCCTGCCGCATCAGTTTTCTAACGAGGAAAACTGCGATGCTCATTATTATTCCACAGGCGACGAGCTTTCAAAACAGCTTGCATCGCTCGGACTTAAGGCTGATGGCTTTGTTGCGGGAGTCGGCACGGGCGGTACGGTTATGGGAATCGGCAGACGTCTGAAAGACGACAATCCTGATTGCGGCATTTTCCCGCTTGAGCCGCTTAATTCTCCGACTCTTTCCACAGGCTATAAGGTTGGCAAGCATAGAATACAGGGTATTTCCGATGAGTTTATTCCCGATATTTTAAAGCTTGATGAATGCACATCCGTGGTTTCCGTTGACGACATTGATTCGATTATTATGGCGCAGAGACTTTCGTCGGAGCTTGGTATAGGTGTCGGAATTTCATCTGGCGCTAATCTTCTCGGATGCATTAAAGCGGGAGATATTCTCGGCGAAGATAAGGTTGTTGCTACTGTTTTTGCTGATGATAATAAAAAATATCTGTCTACTGATTATTGCGAAAAACAGGTCATCAATGATGATTTTATGAGCAGGCATATTGAACTGCTGGGTGTAAGGGCGGTAAGATAATTCAAAACAGGCTATCATCTTTAATGGTGATAGCCTGTTTTTCAAGTTCTGTTATTTTTGCTTTTCCTTGCTTTTGGCATAAACCTTGTAATACAGTTCATACATTTCCTGTACAGAATTTTCAAGAAAATAGTAATGAAAAATATACGGAATAGTCAGTGCAAGAAACAGGAGCGCCAGAAGGACAAATTCAGCTTTTATGCACATAAGTCCGAAAGAAATAACTGTCATTACAGCGAATGTCATTGTAACTATCAGATGAATAAGACGCTCATGCTGATAAAATTCAATACGACGGAGCAGGGTCTCGGAAAGTTCGTTCCAGTCGGTATCAGCGCTATTGTCCTTTATTGTGTTTTTCAGCGCTGTTTTGTATTCTGCGATTTCATTTTTCACAATTCATCACTTCCGGATCATCAAGAATTTCAAGCCGCTGGCATGTTGCGACAGCACGCACGGGCTGATTGTTTTTGTTAAAAACAGAGGTGTATATGATTTTTACAAGCTCATATTTACCGTTAGCTTTCTTCCATCTTATATTGAAATTGACATTTGTTTCTCCTGCGTCGATTCTTTTGTATGCATCACGCATTACCTCAATGTCTTTTTCATAAACAAGATCTTTTTCAAAATAGCATTCGGGAACATTTCTGTCTGTCCGACTTTTGGTTGAATCGATATCTTTGAGGGTATAATGCTTAATAGTTTTATCCTTGACCGAATATTCCCAGATTACTATGTTAAGCTGCTCTGCGATTGTAGAGATATTGTTACGCAGTGTTTTGATAGGGTCCTGGCAATCCGCTGTGAAAACAGCTTTTATTGGTCTGTCGTCGATATCGAAAATTGTGTTGCAGTGCAGATTATAGCATCTGGGCAGTATATCATCCGGATCCTTGACAAATATTTCCCTTGTGCATCCCGATACGCCTTTCTTTGCAAGCTCAACCATTTCATGATATGTGGAAATATCATCTTCACGGATTGTATAACCGTTGGTTTCTTTTTTTCTGTGGATAAAGAAATCGGTAGCTGCTCTCCGGTCGTCGCTGTCCATATTTGTTATACCTATGGAGTCTGTTTCAAGGTTATGCTCCCAGAAATGCATTTCCGTACTTTTTAGTGCGATTTTTTGGATTGAATCGCTTATGCGAAGCTGATTTATTGCGTCGTGCTCTGCCGTTGTATCGTACATGGCTGAATAAATTATAAATGATGAATCGGGTTGTTCTACAATGGATGGGCGCACGAGCAGATAAGTGTATTCTGCTTTGTCGGGATATATCAGCCTCAATGTGAAATTGGGGATATCTCTGTTTGCATTTTTTACTGTAAGATTTCTGAAATTTCGAAGAACATCACGGTCTTCGGGATGTATCTTGTCGTAAAGCGTACGATCTGACAGCATTTTACAGAATTCAATCCTTGAATATCCGATAATATCGCACAACCCGTTGCTGACCATCAAAGGCTCGAAGCTGTCGTCCTCTTTATGGTATTTGATTGTGCAGATTCCGACAGGGGTGTTGTTCATTATAGCCTGGAGTGTATTGCGCTTGTTAAGTCTGTCTGTGTCGTCTGTCATATATTCGATGAATGCAGGCATTCCGTTCCAGTCAATAAGCTTGCTTCGGAGTATATATGTTCGTCCGTCTACCTCGGAAAGGTGCTCACGAGTCTGGAAATCATCGTAGGAGGCGTCGCAGATTGTGCAGTGCTTGCATGGTGAGTTTCTCCTCGCAATTACCTCATAGCATTTTTTATTTATTATTTCATCCTTGGTGAAATGTCTTGTTTTGCATATTGTGTCGTTGACATAAAGTATAGAATAGTTTTTTGTGTCAACGACATATATATTCGTAGGAGCGTCATTCAGCGTAGCTTTATAAGTCAGCGCCTCCTCCGTTTCTTCGAATACCATGCCGCTGTAAAGATAATTGCCGTCAAGAACGTTGTATTTTACCGCATTCAGACGCAGCCATTTGATTTCACCGTTTTTTCTCACAACTCTGAACGAAACATTTATTGAATTTCCGTATGTTCTGTCTCGGGAAATACTGTTTTTAAAATGTTCCTGGTCTGCTTTGTATATTACAGAGGTTATGTCGGAGAAATACATAAATTCAAATTCGTCCCTAGAATATCCGAATAATGAATAAAAACCGTCGTTTGCATAGATAATGTTCATTTTATCGGTTATTGTGAACGAACAGATTCCTCCGGGTATGCGGTCGGTAATTGTCGAAAGCTCCATCTGTGCGGTTTTCATACCCGTAATATCTCGGTAAATACTCTGGAAAACAAACTCATTGTTTACCCAGCGTATTTTCATTACGTCAATTCTGAGCCAAACGGCATTTCCGTCGGGAGTTATGAAACAGATTTCGCAGTTCTGCGGCTCCGATGTTTCGGAAACAATGTCATGCATTCGGATGATTTCGTTTCTTGATGAAATGTTATCGGGTCTGTTCATATCTATTGACAGCTTTGCGATAAGTTCATCCTTGCTTTCGTATCCGAGAATTTTACTGCACTCATCGTTTGCGTTTATAATTGTAAAGATATTATTGCTGTAATAATACTGGATAATGCCGCAGGGGAGGGAGCTGTAAAGAGAAGAAAGATAGTTGTCATGGAACTGGAGAGACTTTTTGGCTTCTTCTTCTTCGGTTATATCGCTGAAGAAAATGCATATTATCGGCGTTTCTCTGGTGCCGGAGACATAATTTATGATTGCGTTAAGATAAAGCAGCTTTTTGCCCTCATATGTGTATCGTCTGACAGAAATAACCGATGTATTCCCTGTATCAATGGCACTGCGGCATGCTTCTTTAAGTTTTTCCACATCGTCCGGATGAACGTTGATTATTACATTTTTGTTTGTTGTAAGTATAGTTTCAGGGT
>JAZNLN010000050.1:0-10745 GCA_045579125.1 Ruminiclostridium sp. | reverse complement strand
AAACATTACGTCTACGTCCTTCCAGATAACGTCGGTCCAGAACTGCTTTACAGCGCCTGCAATAACGGGTCCTCTCCATACAACGGGGTCGGTTTCGTTCTTGAGCAGGAAGTTTATCGACATCAGCTTTATTCCGGATTTGGAGAGAACGGGGAATATACCCGCTTCCGTGCCTTGTGCTTTGTCTTTTGCCCCGAAATACTTGGGGATAGACGGACCTGTTATATCTGCGTCAAGTATAGCTGTTTTATATCCTTTTTTTCTCATTGCGGATGCAAGCGTCGAGGTAACGAATGATTTGCCTACGCCGCCCTTGCCGCTAACAACGGCGATTACCTTTTTAATTCTTGCGGATTCGTTGGGAGCGACATAAAAGCTTTCCTTTCCGCATTTTTGTGTGCAGTTATTGCAATCGTGAGAGCAACCCATAATAAAATTCCTTTCTTTTTACAAAAGTTCAGGTAACATCAAAAATGATATTACCTGAATAAATTTATTTTTTTCTGTGTTCCGAGACAGCTTCGATAATGCCCTTGTTTGCGTCAGCATAGGGATTTTTTTCGCTGTGTCTGATAATAAACGTATCTTCCTCGGGGATACCGAGCTTTTCCATATTTATTGTGAAATCGGTAACGAGATAGAATTTCCACTTATAATATTTGCTCTGGTGCGAAATTTTTTCCTTGAGCTGTTCATAAGTGAATTTTTTGCTTGCGTTGTCACGTCCTGTTATCATCATAACAACAATAACCTTGCAGGGACGTTCGTCCTCAGGAGTATCGGCGAGGCGCACGCCTACATTATCAATAGTCTGAGCAATGCAGTCAACGGCAGGACATACGCCGCCGCTTGCAAGAGTATCGCTTGCGAGAGATGCTTTTGCGATAGGCTTGTTATCTAAAATAACCTTTGTTTCCTTACCGTATGTAACAAGCGTAATATTTGCTTTTGTTTCTATTTTTTTTTGTTCCTTGATAAACGTTTTGATGTTCTTGAAAATTTCGTCCTTGTTTTCCGAGATAGAAGCGCTGTCGTCTACAACTAAAATGATTTCGTGAAGATTATTGTTCATTTTCATTCTCCTTTCAGCTCGTGCGATTTTGCTTTAATATATTATAACACCTTTAAAACAAAATTTCAATAGCAAAATCAGAAAATTAACAAAGTTTTTTCGGAGTGTAAAATATACTGTGTTCAGACAGTATTTCTTTTTTCGATATTATATTATTTTTATTTTTTTATTGCAAAAAATGTCGTAGTATGGTAAAATATAACTGTAAATGATTGATGCTATATTGTTATAATAAAAAAGTTCCCTGCACGGGAACGCAAAAGTAAGGCGGGAATTATGAAAAAAGCAGGCAAATTACTGATTGTTGACGATAATTATATCGGAAGAGTGATACTTGAAAAGCAGCTCTCCGATGAATATGATGTAATAAGCGCAGAAAACGGACAGCAGGCTCTGGAGCTTGCCGCCGAGCACAGAAAGGACCTGTCTGCAATTCTTCTGGATTTGTATATGCCTGTGGTTGATGGTTTTCAGGCTCTTGAGAAATTCAAGGAAATGGGCATAAGCGACGAAATGCCTGTATTTGTTATTTCTATCGAAAATTCGGGAGAAAAGCTTTCACGGGCATACGACCTCGGAGCGGCAGATATAATAGAAAAGCCATTTAACCCGCAGGTTTCTCTCAAGCGCATACGCAGCACGGTCGAACTGTACGCAAACCGAGCCGAGCTGAAAAAAATCGTCGATATGCAGCAAAGCACTATAAATCGTCAGTCAAGGGAAATGTACGGTCAGAGCATGAATCTTTCCGCACATCTTGCTTCTCTCATTGAATTCCGTGGCACAGAGGACAGCGGCCACGCCGACAGGGTAAAGTCGCTTACGGAGAAAATACTCAACAGTTATGCCTCAAAGCATCCCGACGCCGAACTTGACGAGCATACAATAGAGCTTATTTCCGAAGCGTCCGTGTACCATGACATAGGTAAAATCAGCGTGCCCGACAGCATTCTGCTGAAAAACGACTATCTTACGGAGGACGAGCTTGAAACTGTAAGGACTCACGCCGCAAAGGGATGTGAAATTCTGAAATCTGTCAGAGAGCTTGAAGATACCGAGCTTTATCGGTATTGCTACGACATATGCCGCTGGCATCACGAAAGGGTTGACGGCAGGGGGTATCCCGACCGAATTTCGGGCGAAAGAATACCTCTGTGGTCACATATTGTCGGAATAGCCGAGGTATATGACGCACTTGTAAGCCGCCGCAGCTACCGCCCCGCTTTTTCTCACGAGAGAGCGATAGAAATGATTATGAACGGCGAATGCGGTGCATTCAGGAATGATGTGCTTGTTGTTTTTATTGAGCTTTCTGATGAGATAAAAATGATGTACAGAGATTGATTTACGGCTGCACGCCGAACCGAAACAAATATTAAACCCGCAGGTAAGCATTTTGCTTTTCTGCGGGTTTTGCTTATATTGCAAATTTTTCGCTGAACGATTCATACTGTGCTGCGTACTCCTTGGTGTCGCTGATATGGAGTTCGCTTAAATAATCGTGCTGATTATAGTCGTTAGGCATAGCTCTTTGTATTATGTAGCCGCCTACATTGTTGGAGTGGTCGCCTATTCTTTCAAGGTTTGTAACTAGGTCGCCGAGTACAATTCCGACCTCAACTCCGCAGTTTCCGTGCTTGAAACGCTGGATATTACGAGCCTTTATTGTTTCACGGAGATTGTCGATTACGTCTTCAAGAGCGGCAATTTGTTTCGAAACGCTGATTTCATTGTAGATTACAGCCGTTATCGCCATATCGAGAATTGCGTCGGTCGCCGAATAGAATACACGGATTTCTCTCATTTCGTCGTCGCTGAATTTCAGCTCCTGCTCATGCATTGATTGTGCGTTTTCAAGCAGGTTCATGGCATAGTCGCCGACACGCTCAAATTCAGCCGCCAGGTGCAGGAGATAAGTCTGCATGCGGTTTTCCTCCGCAGTCAGCTCCGAGTTCGAAAGCTTGATAAGATACGAGTTTATTCTGTCGTCGAGGAGGTCTATCGTATTTTCATACTCCGTAATACGTTCGCCTGCCTTGGGGTCATATTTTATAAACAGCTTTTCGGTTTCACGGAGGTTGCACTGCGCATATTTCGCCATGGTAACGATAGTTTTTTCTGCCTGTGCGAGAGCGATTGACGGAGTTGAGAGGAAACGCTCATCGAGCAGATTTTCCATATCAAGCTCATGCTCGGTTTCGTTTTTGCTGTCCTTGACAACAAAACGTGCTATTTTTTCGAGCATTCCTCCGAACGGCAGCATTACAATCGTCATACTTATGTTGAATATGGTGTGGAAATTGGCTATTACGCCCTTGTCTACGGGCATATCCCATATTTCCATAAACCACGCAGGTCCTATCGCCACGAGAACATACATTATAATCATATACAGAACTGTACCGATTATATTAAAGGAAAGATGGATTGCGGACGTACGCTTTGCGTTTTTGTTTGCGCCGAAGCCCGCAATAATGGAAACTATGCATGAGCCGATATTCTGTCCGAGAATAATAGGGAATGCAGACGAAAAGGTTATTGCTCCCGTGGTTGAAAGCGACTGGAGAATACCGACAGACACCGACGAGGATTGAAGTATCGCAGTAACAACAGCGCCGACGATTATACCGAGAATGGGGTTTTCAAGGTTGGCAAAGATGTTGGAAACCTCGGGTACTTCCGCAAGGGGCTTTATGGCATTTTCCATTGTCAGCATGCCTGTAAACAGAATGCTGAAACCAAGGAGGATTTCTCCGATTACCTTGCGCTTGTTCTTTTTGGATACGGAGAAAATCAGTATACCCACGATTGCGCCGATAGCGGCAATGCTTGACGGCTTGCAGAGCTGGAGAAGCAGACCTGCCGTTTCGTTGCTTTCAAGGTCCGTAAGACGGAGTATCTGTGCCGTTATGGTTGTGCCTATGTTTGCGCCCATGATAATTCCTATTGCGCCCCGCAGCTTCAGCAGTCCCGCATTTACAAGACCGATTACAATTACGGTCGTTGCGCCCGACGACTGAATTACCGCCGTAACAAGCGCACCCGTAAGCACGCCGATAAGAATATTGCCTGTCAGCTTTTTCAGGATTTTTTCAAGAAATCCGCCCGATATTTTTTCGAGCGAAATTCCGAGCATTTTCATTCCGTACAGGAACAGAGCAAGTCCTCCGCCTGCTATAATAATGTCAATAATATTCATTTTTTACCCTTTCTGCCCATGGCAGGAATTAGAACATTCTAATTATAACATTATATTTCAAATGTTTCAAGGATAAAAATAAAAAAATAAAAAATTTTGTCTGCGGTTTACTGTTTTTTTGACGGTGTGTCGCAGATTATTTGTTGATTATGCAAGGCTTCCGAGGGTGTAGCCCTGTCCTTTCCAGAAATCAATAAGCTCGGGCAGGATTTCCGCATTTGTGGAGGAAACTGCGTGGAGCAGAAAAACGGCGCCGTCGTGTGTTGCATATGAAATTTTATGAACAGCGGCGTCGGGCGACGGCTGATTATTTACATCCCAGTCAGCGTACGCAAACGACCAGAAAACGCTTTTATAGCCAAGCGACTGCACAAGCGACAGACAGCGTTCGGAATATTCACCCATAGGGAATCTGAACAGCGTCATTTCATATCCGAAATTTTCCTTGACGTATTCGTGCAGTTCGGTTATTTCTTTTTTAACCTGCTCGTCCGAACAGTCGGGCATAGACGGATGGCTTACGGTGTGATTTCCGACGGAATGCCCCTCGGCAATCATTCTTTTGACGATTTCGGGGGAGGATTTGCAGTAATCCATTGTAACAAAAAAAGCAGCCTTAACGTTTTTCTCCTTGAGAGTATCAAGGATTTTTTCCGTAAAGCCGTTTTCGTATCCCTCGTCAAACGTCAGGTATATTTCTTTTTCCATGTTTCCGATAAATACGGCGTCGTATCCGCCGTATATTTCCTGCGCCTTCACGGCGTCAACGGGGCGGTTGGCAGTGTCTTTCGCACTGCCAAGTCCCCAGCCTATTTTGCTGTTTTCGGTCATTTCTCCCATAACAGGTGTAATGTCGCCTGCGTCGCCCGAAATTTCCGATGTAGTCGTTTTGTCCATGTCGTTGTCTGTTGTATCTTCGGCTTCGTTTGTGAACGGGTCTGTGTCGGTTGCGTCCTCGGTTGTGGTTTCGGGGGTTGTGGATTCTTCCGTTATAGTTGTATTGTTTGTGGTAGTGACTGTGCCGTCGCTTTCTTCGCCTTTGTCGGCAGTACAGCCGCCAAGGAGCATTGCGCCCGCAAAAACCGCACAGAGTAAAACCGTTTTTATTTTCATTTCAGAACATTCCTTTCAGATTTCAGCATTCTCGTCGTAAGACGTGTTATTATTCTGCCGAAAAAAATCGGAAATATTCTTTTTTGAAAAGGAAAAATAAGCTTTTTATTCGTCAAATTTTTCCATTTCCTTTCTCAGACGTTTCAGTATGCGTTTTTCAAGCCTTGAAATATAGCTTTGGGATATTCCGATTAAGTCGGCCACTTCTTTTTGTGTATATTCCCTCTGACCGTTCAGTCCGAAGCGCATTTCCATAATCAGTTTTTCCCGCTCTCCGAGCTTTGAAACTGCGGTCATGAGCATTGATTTTTCCGCCTGCTCCTCAAGTCCTGCGTTCACGCAGTCGGGCTCCGTCCCAAGTATATCCGACAGCAGCAGTTCGTTTCCGTCCCAGTCGATATTCAGCGGCTCCTCTATGGATATTTCACTTTTGTACTGATTTGATTTGCGGAGGAACATCAGGATTTCGTTTTCTATGCAGCGTGACGCATAGGTTGCGAGCTTGATGTTTTTTTCGGGGCTGAACGTGTTTACGGCTTTTATCAGTCCTATTGTGCCTATGGAAATCAAATCTTCGATACCGATACCTGTTGACTCAAATTTTTTCGCTATATAAACAACCAGCCGCAGATTGTGTACTATCAGCTGTTCCCGTGCGGCGTTGAAATCCGTCGACAGCATCTGAAACGCCTTCTCTTCCTCCTCCTTTGACAGCGGCGGCGGGAGCGATTCAACGCCGTTTATGTAAAATAAAACGGGAGATTTTCGGCTTATTCCGAGACTGTTGAGAAATACTGCGATTTTTTCTTTTAGACCAAGCATTCCGATTACCGTCCTTATATCATTATTTTGGGGTTGATAATTGCTTTTTCGTCGTTTCCTGCCAGTCCTTCGGAGGAAACGCCTATCAGTGCATTTATTTGTTTTCCGTTTTTTTCTTCTCCGATAGGATATACTGTTATTTTTTGGGGCTTGAAAACAGGAATACAGCTGTTTCCGCCGACGGTTGCATACGGAACTATCCGAATGCCGTCAAGAGGAGTTATTTCCGAATTCCGGTAATCGAAAAAAGTGTTTCTTTTCCGCAGTGAATCCGGAAGAACTCCTCTGCATGAGGAGTAATCGCATACAATAACAGGCAGTCCGCTTATTATATCCGTCAGCTTGTTTCCGCTGTCGCAAAGGGCCTCCAGAGTGACTTTGCCTCCGTTGTTTTCGATTTCAACTTCGTATTTTCTGTCCGTAAGCGTTCTGCTGTCGGTATATTTTCTGAATGCGGAGATTGCAAAGTATGCGGCGGCAGTTGAAACGGTCAGCACCACAAATGACACGTTTATATATGTATATCCGTTTATGCTTGCGGCGATAAAGTCGGCGCCGAGCTGCTCCGCCGCTATTGCCGCACCTCCGAATGCGATATTGATAACAAGAAAAACGAGAGTATGGACTGCGTATTTCCTTATGTCCGAAAATCCGAACGCAATAAGAATGATAGCGCCGCAGAAAATGCACTTAATCAGCATTACCGCCCATGCGGGCATCGGCGGGAGCAGGACGGCGAGAGAAGAAAAACCGCCGAAAAGCGACGCCGCAAGCAATCTTCCGGTGCTTACACTTCTGCGCAGAATAAAAAAGCAGGTTTTCAGCATAAAGAAAGTTATGTATATGTTTACAACAATCAGAATATCTGCATATATAGTCATTTCTTCTCCTGTTTACCGTTATATATTCCAATTATAGTCCGTCCGGGTAAAGAAAGCGGTCGCAGTGTGTCGAACGTTAATATTTCCGAACAGCAAAAAACGGCATTATTCTCACACTTCGGAACAGCGTGCATATAATGTATAAATCTGCCGTTAAGGGGGAGCTGTTATGAAAAGTATTATGTTTATGGGCGGGGATATGAGGATATGTCATGCCGCAGAAAGATTGAACAATTATTTCAACTGTTATCTGTATGGATTTGACAAGGGGCGAGCAGAGGTAAATGTGCCGACGGTAAGCGAGCCGTTTCCGTGCGATATAGCTGTTCTTCCTCTCCCCGCAAGCAGGGACGGAAAGAATATAAATACACCCATGCTGACAGGTTCGTCGATAAGTCTTGAGGAAACTGCTAACGCAGTAAAAAGCGGCGGCGTTGTATTTACAAGCAAAACTTTTCCTGTTCTTGAAAAATCTTGTGCGGAAAAGAATATTCGTACAGAGAATTATTTTGAAAGGGAAGAGCTTATTGTTCTCAATGCGGTATCTACGGCAGAGGGCGCCGTTGAGATAGCCCTGCGTGAGCTGGATATTACACTTTACGGCGCAAACGTTCTTGTAACGGGGTGCGGACGCATAGCAAAGGTGCTTATTAAGCTTCTCGGCGCTTTTGGGGCGGATGTTACCGTTGCCGCAAGGAAATGCTCCGACCGTACATGGGCGGAGATATACGGCTGCAGCAGCGTTAACATCGAGGAAAAACAGTTCGATGAACTCCTGCACGGATATGATGTTATTTTCAATACCGTTCCCGACATTGTTTTTGATAAGGAAAGATTTTCACTTATAAGGGACGGCTGTCTGCTTATAGACCTTGCTTCCGTTCTGTGCGTATACAGTCACGAAGTATCGGAGAGCGGCAGGGTAAAGGTTATATGGGCGCAGTCGCTTCCGGGAAAAACAGCTCCTATATCGGCGGGTAATATAATTGCGGACACTATAAGAAATATGATTAACGAAAAAACGGCGGCCGACAGGCTTCTGGACTGAGGTGATAATATGAACGGAAAATTTGACGGAATTCGTGTAGGCTTCTGCGTGTGCGGCTCGTACTGCACGCTTTCCAATGTTTTTGAAATGGCAGAAAGACTGAAAAACGCAGGGTGCGAGCTTGTGCCTGTTATGTCGTTCAATGCGGCAAGTATAAGTACGAGATTCGGCAGAGCGGAAGACAATGTTGCCAGAATTACCGAGCTTTGCGGAAGAAAGCCGATAATGACGATTGAGGACGCCGAGCCTATCGGGCCAAAGAATATGACCGATATTATGCTCGTTGCAAACTGCACGGGAAACACGCTTGCCAAACTTGCGTGCAGCATAACCGACAGCCCTGTTACGATGGCGGTAAAAAGTCACCTGCGGAATATAAAGCCTGTGCTTTTGTCGATAGCCACAAATGATGCGCTTGCAGGCTCGGCAAAGAACATATTTACGCTTATGAATTATAAAAATTATTTTTTTGTTCCCATGCGTCAGGATGACAGCGAAAAGAAACCGATGTCGCTGATGTCCGATTTTTCGCTTGTTGAGGATGCGATGGTAACTGCGATGAAAGGAAGACAGCTCCAGCCTGTAATGTTATAATATTCGAGGCGGCAAAGCGTATGGCAGTGCCGCCTTTTTTATGTTCGGTGCCAATATGCGCCATTGCTTGACAATTCTGCTTTTTTGTGATAATATATTACAGATAATTGTTATAATGCAGAAGTTGTAGGAAAAAGCCGATTCCGACGGCATATGGCTTTTACGGAGCGTGTTTCGATGGTAGTGAATGATAGAATAGAATATCTAATCGGAAAGGCGCTTAAGCTGCCGATGACTCCGGGCGTGTACCGTATGATGAACAAAAGCGGTACTATTATATATATCGGTAAAGCAAAGGCGCTTAAAAACAGAGTTACGTCTTATTTCCGCAATCTTTCGTCACATACATTCAAAACCCGCAAGCTCGTGGAAAAGATATATGATTTCGATTTTCTTGTAGCTCCGACGGAAATGGATGCGCTTATCCTTGAGGCGACTCTTATCAAGCAGTACTCTCCGAAGTACAATATACTTTTAAAAGATGACAAGGGCTTTAATTATATAAAAATATCGGGCGGTCCATATCCGAAAATAACCTATGCGCTGAACAATAGTGACAAGAATGCGGAATATATCGGGCCGTATACGAGCGGCTACACGGTAAAGCAGTCAATCGAAGAGGCAAACAGATTGTTTTCTCTTCCGAGCTGCACACATGTTTTCCCGAGGGATTTCAATAAATACAGACCCTGCCTTAATTTTCACATCGGGCGCTGTATGGGCGTGTGCAGGGGTACGGTTTCCGAGGCGGAGTACAAGGGCTATGTAGCCGACGCAGTTGAATATATAAAGGGCGGCAGTAAGCAGAGCGTGGAGCGGCTGAAAAAAGAAATGGAACAGGCTGCGGAAGATCTGCAGTTTGAAAAAGCGGCAAAGCTCCGTGATACGATAGCTGCTATATCTAAAATCGACAGCGTAACGAAAATGTGCACTACGAAAACCATTGATTATGATATAATAGCGCTATCTTCAAATATTGGACAAACCAGTGTTGCGGTTGTAAAATACCGTGGCGGCAGAATTCACGACAAGGAGAATTTCTTTGTCGGCGAAGAGGGCGAAAATGGTCAGGTGCTTTCGGAGTTTGTGCTCGGATATTATTCCGAAAAAACGGATATTCCGAAAGAAATATACGTTGACGGCGATATTGACGATAAGGAACTGCTTGAGGAATATCTCAAAAACCTGTCAGGTCATAAGGTGACGTTTATTCATCCCAAAAGAGGCGAAATGCTGACGCAGCTTACGCTTGCCCGTGCGAACGCAGGGGAATATCTTGCGTTTAAAGTAGGCAGGACGGCAAAGGAAATTTCTGCGCTTGAACAGCTGTCAGGCATGCTCGGACTTGAAAAAATCCCTGAAATTATCGAAAGCTATGATATTTCGAACATGGGAGAGGATGCAAGGGTAGGAGGTATGGTCGTTTATAAGAACGGCAGACCGCATAAACCGTCGTATAAGAAATTCACGATAAAGGAAGTTGTCGGCATTGACGACTACGCCTGTATGCAGGAAGTACTCCGACGCAGGCTTAAACGCTATCTTGACGGCGACGAAGATTTTGCGCCGCTGCCCGACCTGATTCTGCTTGACGGCGGAAAGGGCCATGTGCAGGCGGTAAGCGAAGTGCTTGCCGAATTAAAACTTGACATACCGCTGTTCGGCATGGTTAAGGATGATAAGCACCGTACAAGGGCGATAGCTCGTCAGGGCGGCGAAATACAGATAAACGCAAATAAAAATGTTTTTTCGTTTGTTACAGGCATACAGGATGAAGTTCATCGCTTTTCGATAAATTTCCAAAGACAGACGCACAAGAAAAAACAGTACGAGCTTGAGCTTACTAGAGTAAAGGGCATAGGCGAGGCCAAAGCGTTCAAACTGCTCAAGCACTACCGCACCAAGCAGGCGATGAAAGAGGCGTCCGCCGAGGAGCTTGCGAAGATTGCGGGCGTTAATATAAGTGTAGCGGAAGAATTATATTTGTATATACAGGAGATTTTTTAGTGAGAGTAA
>JAZNLN010000049.1:0-6971 GCA_045579125.1 Ruminiclostridium sp. | reverse complement strand
CCCTTAAACGAGCCTGCTATGATTGGTTTTTCCGGCAAAGGGGTCATGAAAATTGTATCCTGGAACGCTTTGAAATGCACATTTTTAAAATACGCATACCTGCAATCAATATACGCAGCAACCGCCTGCCCTACTTTACTTCCATCGCCTGCGGTATTTTCAATCGTAAAATTTTCCGCATAAAGACGATCGCAGCCGAAATATGCTGTATACGAACGAAACGTACCGTAATCTCTGCCGTCATCGTGTATTTTATCTGCGTAATCATCAAAGCTTATAATGCTTTTGTCTGCACCGGCGCCCAAAATGCGCAATACATCACGTTTTATAAAAACCTTTTCAATATATTTTTTTGCCTCAAGTTGAATTATGCTGCTTTTTTCAGCCGTTTCGTTTATCATACAGCCTCCTGATACCAAATGCCGTAACTTGCCGAAATATTATTACCACGGAATAACAGAACCTGTAATCTCCGAAAGATTGTTAATATTATTCTTTTCCATATATTCTGCTATTCCGTCAATTACTTTAAGCGGAGAATATGGGTCGGTGAAAATAGCTGTACCCATCTGAACTGCCTTTGCTCCTGCCATCATCATTTCGATAGCTTCATCTGCAGTTGTAATACCGCCCATACCTACAATATCAATATTAACAGCATTAGCAACCTGCCACACCATACGAACAGCGACGGGAAAAATAGCATTTCCGGAAAAACCACCCACGTTATTGTGAAGAACAGGTCTTTTTGTTCTTATATCAATTCTCATGCCAAGCAGTGTATTTATGAGAGACAGACAGTCGGCTCCCTCTGATTCAACTGCTTTAGCTATTTCTACAACATTTGTAACATTCGGCGTAAGTTTAACCATAAGAGGCTTTTTTGTAGCTACTCTTGCAGTTTTGGTAACTGTTGCGGCTCCCTCGCAGGTTACGCCCCATGTTGCGCCGCCCTGTTTGACATTCGGGCACGAAATGTTAAGCTCAATCATATCAACATATGTACCATCAAGGCGTTCGCATATCATACGGTAATCATCAAGACTTGCGCCTGCAACGTTGGCTATAATCACATTTCCTTCTTTTTTGAGTTTCGGGAGATATTTATTTACAAAAACCTCAACACCCGGATTCTGAAGTCCGACGGAGTTAAGCATACCGTTAGGCGTTTCAGCTATTCTCGGAGGAAGATTTCCCGGCTTTTCGTTTATGGTTGTGCCTTTGCATGAAATGCCGCCAAGACGATTCAGAGGATAAAGGTCGGTATAATCCTCACCAAAACCATATGTTCCCGACGCAGCAATTACTGGATTGGGAAAAGTAATTCCCGCAACCTTAACAGATAAATCCTTCATCAGAATAATACCTCCTCGCTATTAAATACAGGACCTTCCTTACATACACGGAGCAGTTTTTCTTCGCCGTTACGCTGAATACGGCATACGCAGCCTACACACGCTCCAACGCCGCAACCCATTCTTTCTTCCAGAGACACTTCGCAGCGAACACCAAATTCTTTAGCAGCTGCAGCAATAGCTTTTAACATAGGCGTAGGACCGCAGGCAAATATTTTCTCAACATCACCCTTTGAGAGCTCACGCTTCAACGGCTCGGAAATTGTTCCGTTTTCTCCGACGGAGCCGTCATCGGTACATATAATAGTGTTTACTCCTGCCGCAACAAACTTTTCGTTAAGAATAATTCTGTTATAGCTTCTGAAACCAAGAATGGCAGTGGCTTTATTTCCGTATTTTTTTGCTACGCTGAAAAGAGGAGGCGTACCGATGCCGCCACCTACAACGATAATGCGCTTACCATCGGGTATTTCCTCAATTCCGAATCCATTTCCAAGCGGCGCAATCATATCAATTCTGTCGCCGACATTTACCTCTGACAAAGCGTCTGTTCCCGCACCTCTTATTTCAAACACGATAGTAATTGTACCGTTGTCTTTATCTATATCGCAAATTGAAATCGGGCGGCGTAATGTGTAGCCGTCAACCTTGATATGAACAAACTGTCCGCTTTTTGCAAGTTCCGCAACCTCGGGACAATGAATTTTAAAGCTGAACACACCTGCTGAAATCGCCTTTTTTTCAACAAGAGGATAAGTATTGCATTTGTAAGCCATAAATTACTCCTTTACCGAAATCAGTTTTCTATTATTTTTATTTCTTTTTCCTTTTCTTTTACAGAAATTGCACGAAGCCTGTGAGCTGTAAAACGAAGGAGAACAATAACAAAAAAGACATCGCAAACCATAACAAGAGAAAACCAGCTTTGTCTTATGTACGCCAGATTTTCAAAATGAATGCATGATAAATCAAATATAAGGAAAAAGATAATCAATCTGATGCAAGAAATAGCCGTATCAATAATATCGCAGTACTGCCGCACGTTTGTCTCGTCAATATTATATTTTTTAGGATTTTTTTTCGGCATCATCATATAAACGACTGATACAATAAATAAAACCGACGTAATAATCGGCCAAATAACCAGCGGATGCCATGACATAAGAGTTACCTCAACCTCTGCTCTGTTCAGATATGCATTGGTCGATTCAATGTATTCGGCAAAACTGAATGTGTTTGCGATAATCAGAAACAAAAACAAAACCGACGCAATATCGACAATAATTCTTGCGAAAGAATATTTTCTTTTGAATTTATACTCGCCTATTTTCATTAGTAACCTTTCATCAAAAGAATAACCCCTGAAAAACAGAGGTTATCCATATGGATTTATTACGGAAGTTTTATCTCTCCGACAAAACTCATGATTTCGTCACGCATTCTTACAGCTTCTCTGTACGCTGCGCCGGCATAATCTCTTTCGTCGCAGTTTTCCTTTTTATATGCGCACATAATGCCTCTTGAGCTGTTTACAATGCCGCCAAGACCGTTTTTGTCAAACGCTGCGGAAATATCCTTTGCAGTAGCGCCCTGCGCACCATATCCGGGAATAAGGAAGAAAGTTTTTGTCAGTTTCTGACGAAGCTCGGCAATCTGCTCGGGATATGTTGCGCCAACAACAGCGCCTACGCCCGAGTAACCGTACTTGCCCATAAGTTCTTCGCCCCATTTTTCACACATTCCGCCCATTGTTTCATAAACGGAAAGTCCGTCTATTTTCTTATCCTGGAGTTCGCCCGATGAAGGGTTGGATGTTTTAACAAGAACAAAGATTCCCTTATCATACTTATTGCAAACATTGATAAGCGGATTTATTCCGTCGCTTCCAAGATAGCCATTAACCGTAAGTGCATCACCGAGGAAAGGACAGAATTCATTTTCACCAACCTTAACCTTGCCAAGATGTGCGGTAGCATATGCCTCCATTGTTGTACCTATGTCATTTCTTTTACCGTCGGTAATTACATACATACCTTTGGATTTTGCATATTCCTGTGTTTTATAAAGAGTCTTTACGCCATGAACGCCGTACATTTCATAGTAAGCCGCCTGAGGCTTGACAGCAGGAACTACTGTGCAAAGGGCGTCAATAAGTCCCTTGTTGTATTCAAGCAGAGCCTTTGCTGCGCCTTTAAGTGTTTCGCCATATTTTTTAAACGCCTTTTCCTTAATATATTCCGGCACAAAATCAAGCTTGGGGTCAAGACCCGCAACCGTCGGGTTTTGTGTTCTTGCAATGCCCTCCATAAGTAAATCTAAAGACATCTTTTTTATCTTCCTTTCTTTTTCAATCTTTATATACTACCTTGCCGTTGACAATGGTATATTTAACCCTGCCCTTGAGCTTTTTGCCTTTAAAACAGGTATTTTTTGACTTTGAGTGCATTTTTTCAGGGTCAACAACCCATTCTTCATTCCGGTCAAATATACAAATATCCGCAGCATTGCCTCTTTCAAGGCTGCCGCCTTCAATATTGAGTATTCTTCTCGGTGTTTCACACATGAGCTTTACAAGCTTCATAAGCGTGATTTTTCCAGTGTGATAAAGCTCGGTAAGTGTAACTGCAAGAGAAGTTTCAAGACCGATGACGCCGTTGGGAGCCTTTTCGAAATCAGCTTTTTCTTCCGGTGAATGAGGAGCGTGGTCAGTAGCTATACAGTCGATAGTGCCATCGCATACCGCCGTTAGAATTGCATTAAGGTCAGCTTCTTCCCTGAGCGGAGGATTCATGCGATAATCAGCGTCACGCTTAAGCAGTTCTTCCTCTGTAAGCGTAAAATAATGGGGAGCGGTTTCGCTTGTTACCATAACTCCGCATTTAACCGCAAACCGAAGATTGTTTATTACTTCCTTTGTTGACACATGTGCAATATGAATAGGCATTTCAAGGTCGTTTGCAAGACATATTTCACGGGATGTAATTATATTTTCGCTTGTTCTGCTCATTCCCTTTACGCCGAGCTGCTGTGAGATTTTACCTGCGTTGATAATTCCTCCGTTTATGATGTCAAGATCCTCGCAGTGCGAAATAACACGCAAACCTGCATAATGAGCCTTTATCATCGCTTCACCCATCATACGTGCATTCTTTACAGGACGTCCGTCGTCAGAAACTGCAACACAGCCTGCTTTTCTAAGCTCGTCAAAATCGCACAGTTCTTCTCCGTTCAAACCCTTTGTTATAGAGCCGACAGGATACACCTTAACCTTTGATTTTTTTGCTTTTTCAATTATTTCCCTTACAACAGCAGCGCAATCGCATACAGGCGTTGTATTAGGCATGCATGCAACTGCAGTAACGCCGCCCGCAACAGCAGCTTCGCCGCCGGAAATAATATCTTCTTTATGGGTCTGTCCGGGGTCACGGAAATGAACGTGCATATCGCATAACCCGGGAATAACCGTAAGACCCGTGCAGTCGATTACTTCATCAGCATCGGCTTCGATTTTTTCCGCACATTCTGCAATCAGATTATTCTCAATAAGAATATCGTATATTCCCTCTTTGTGATTTCGGCTGTCAACAATATAGCCATTTTTAAGTAAAAGTTTCATATAAGCACCTAATTATTGCATTTTAGTCATATTTTATTTATTATACAATATTCTTCAGTTTTTTTCAAGGGTTTATTTTAAAAAATATAAATAAAACTGCCGCCTAATCTTTTCATAGACAAAAACGACAGTTTCAGCAGCGACAGCCGCAATATTTTATTATTTTGCAAGCTCATATGCTCTTGCCGTGCAGGCTTTGCACGCATTTTTTACATCATCTATAAGCTCACCCCTATAAAACTCGTCAAGCCCTGCAATTGTTGTGCCGCCGGGAGACGAAACCTGCTTGATAAGCTCATCGACAGTCATACCCGACGATGTAAGCATTTTGGCCGAACCTACAAGAGTCTGCGAAAATAAACTCATAGCAGCATTTGCGTCAATACCGTTTTCAGCCGCATAGTCTACAAATCCCTTTGCAAAGAGATAAATAAATGCGGGGGAACTGCCGTTAATGCAGATAATTTCCTTCATTTTATCGACAGGAACAACCTCTGTTATGCCGCAGCTTCCTATAACGGAACGTGCAAACTCAAATTCTTCGTCAGTAACATTGTTATCCCTTGCCATAGCACTGGCACCCAGACCGAGCATCATTGGAGTATTCGGCATTACCAGCACTACTTTAACATTATTGTTTGTATGTTTTTTTATAAACTCGTCAGAAATACCTGCGCAAATCGAAATAAACACGGTATCTTCGGTTACACTACCCGAAATCTTATCAAGTACTTCGCCGAGAAACTGCGGCTTAACAGCAAGCAGGACATATTTGCACTTGCTTACAACTTCGTTTTCGCTGCCGCAAACAACAACTCCTTCGGGTAAATCTGAAAGCTTATCCGCAATTACATCGTATACGCAAATCTCAACGTCCTTGAGACCGCCTGTAGTTACGCCTTTGAGTATCGCGCCGCCCATATTTCCTACGCCTAAAAAGCCAAGTTTGTTCATGTTTTTATCCTTTCTGCACAGCGTTTTTTCGTTAAACGGCTGTTTTTCTTATCCTGCCATATGCAATTTTTATCGGTATCAATACTGCAAACATAAGTATAATATCAATCGGCAGTTCAATAAAATTTTTTCCTATTCTTGTAAGGAAATACTCACCCAGCGCATACTTTGTTGAATAAGGCAGCCCTGACAGCATAAGCGTTCCGTAATATGTAAACAACGTATTAAGAACAATATTACACAGTATAACCACAGCAGTTCTTGACGAAACAATCTGCGCAATCTGTTTTATTCCCTTTTTAGGTTCAAAACCATATAAAACCAAACCATAAATACACGCCTCCAGCATTGCGATAAGGGTAAAGACGAAAACTATCGTATACCCTCTTGCAGACGCAGCAATAATATCGCAAGGTATAGCCGCAAATGCAGCTACAACGGGACCATAGAGCATACCCAGCGCCGCAAGCGCTAAAAAAGCAAAGTTAATCTTGAAATATCCCACGTCAATCGAACAGAACACTTCCAGAACAACATACATCGCAATCAGGACACCTGTCATCGCAAGCGTGCGTATGTTCTTTAATTCCAATGCCGAGTGTTTAAAAATCCGAAAAAAAGCCATAGTTTACCTCCTTTACGCCCTTGCATAAAATAAGAAGGTAAGCTATGGCATAACTTAAGTTCCCTATATGCACAGCGAGATGCGAGAAAAGAACCGCAAACCTCACAGGGTTTTTCGTCCGGACAGCAACTCTCCGTCTGTACGGCACTTAACGCTCAATTCTCTACTCTGTATGTTTTGATTTCTCTATCAGAAGCTGATAGTGTTGGAAATATTATAAAGCTCTGTCGGGAAAGGCTTCTTCATGGAAAGAGCTTCCTGAATATCAACGTCGATAATCTTGTTATCCTTCATGCCTACAACACGGTTGCCGATACCCTTGGAAAGAAGCTGAACAGCATAATATCCCATATTGCTTGCAATAACTCTGTCACGAACAGTAGGAGCGCCGCCTCTCTGTACATGTCCAAGGATTGTAGCA
>JAZNLN010000048.1:0-10768 GCA_045579125.1 Ruminiclostridium sp. | reverse complement strand
CTCCATTCTGCTTATAAACGCAGGCATGACGCCGCTGAAAAAATATTTCCAGGGCATCGAAACTCCGCCCTGCAAGCGTGTGACTACATGTCAGAAGTGCATCAGAACTCCTGACATCGAAAACGTAGGCAAAACTGCTCGTCACGGAACATACTTCGAAATGCTCGGCAACTTCTCGTTCGGCGATTATTTCAAGCGTGAAGCGACAGCATGGGCTTGGGAATATCTCACAAAGACCCTCGAAATCCCCGCAGACCGCCTCTGGGTTACAATCTACGAGGAGGACGACGAGGCAGGCGACATCTGGGCAAACGAGGTAGGCGTACCCCGTGAGCGCATTATAAAGCTCGGCAAGAAAGACAACTTCTGGGAGCACGGCAGCGGTCCCTGCGGTCCCTGCTCGGAAATCCACTTCGACAGAGGCGAGGCTTACGGTCCCTTTGAAAGCTTTGAACAGGCGTCCGACTGCGACCGTATCATCGAAATCTGGAACAACGTTTTCACACAGTTCGACAACGACGGCAAGGGCAACTACACACAGCTCGCAACCAAGAACATTGACACAGGTATGGGTCTTGAAAGACTTGCGTGCGTAATGCAGGGCGTTGACAACCTTTTCGAAGTTGACACAATCCAGAACATAATGAAAAAAATCTGCGAAATTGCAGGCAAGGAATACAAGAAGGACGAAAACGAGGACATTTCTATCCGTGTAATCACCGACCATATCCGTTCTACAACGTTTATGGTAGGCGACGGCGTGCGCCCATCCAACGAAGGCAGAGGCTATGTTCTCCGCCGTCTGCTCAGACGTGCCGCAAGACACGGCAGACTCCTCGGCGTTACAAAACCGTTCCTGTATGAGGTATGCGACACGGTTATCAACGAAAACCTCACAGCTTATCCCGAGCTCAACGAAAAACGTGAGTACATCAAAAAGGTTATCCTTACCGAAGAACAGAGCTTCGCAAAGACCGTTGAAAAGGGTATGGAAATTCTCGGCGGCTTTATCGCTGAAATGAAGGCGGGAGATGTGCTTGACGGAGAAAACGTGTTCAAGCTTCACGACACCTACGGCTTCCCGCTCGACCTTACAAGAGAAATCCTCGAAGAAAAGGGCATCGGCGTTGACGAAGAAAAGTTCAGAGAGCTGATGAAGATTCAGAAGGATACCGCCCGTTCAAACCAGGCGTTCAAGGGCGGCTGGGACGAGGCTGCGGCTGACGCTCTGTCCGAGCTCAAAACAACGTTTGTAGGTTATACAGACCTTACGGCAGATACCGTTATCCTTAAAATGCTGAAGGACGGCGCCGTATGTGAAAGCGCAGAAGAAGGCGACAGCGTTGCGGTTGTTATTGAAACAACTCCGTTCTACGCAGAAAGCGGCGGACAGGTCGGCGATAAGGGCGTTATCACAAAGGACGACTGCGTTTTATGCGTAACCGATACAAAGAAAATTGGCGGCGGACAGTTCGTTTGCTACTGCGTTGTTGAACAGGGCACTTTCTTCGCAGGCGACAAGGTAACTGCGTCGGTAGACGAAAACAGACGCCGTGCAATAGCACGCAACCATACTGCGGTACACCTGCTCCAGGCGGCTCTCCGCAAGGTGCTCGGCGACCATGTTCATCAGGCAGGCTCCTACGTTGACGACAAGTGCGGACGTTTCGACTTCTCGCACTTCAGCGCAATGACCGCAGAGGAAATTGCACAGGTTGAGGCAATCGTAAACGAGGAAATACTCTCGGGCATTACGGTGACGACCGAGGAGCTCCCCATTGAAGAAGCGCAGAAGAGAGGCGCAATGGCTCTGTTCGGAGAAAAATACGGCAAGGTTGTCCGTGTAGTAACCGTACAGGACGGTTTCTCGACTGAATTCTGCGGCGGTACACATCTCGACAACACCGCAAAGGCAGGTCTTTTCAGAATCGTATCCGAATCCAGCGTTGCTTCGGGCGTAAGACGTATCGAAATCACAACGGGTCTCGGCATTATAGATATGATAAACAGCGACAAACAGCTCATCACAAACGCAGCTGCGGCTCTCAAGGTTGCAAACCCCGCCGCACTTGTTCAGAAGTGTGAGGCTGTTCAGAACGAGCTGCGTGAAATGCAGAAGGAAATCGACCGTCTTAACCGTGCGATTTCTAATGCACAGATGGAAAAATGCGGCGACAGCGGCGCAGAAATCAACGGCATAAAGCTTATAACCGCAAAGCTTGAGGGTACAGTCGGCGACAACCTCCGCAAGGCAGGCGACGATATAAAGTCAAGCAAGGATAACTTTATCGCACTTCTCGCAGGCTATGCCGACGGCAAGGGCAACTTCCTTTGCATATGCAGCAAGGAGGCCATTGAAAAGGGTGCCAACGCAGGCGCTATCGTAAAGGCTGTTGCGGCAGTTGCAGGCGGCAAGGGCGGCGGAAAGCCCGACTCCGCTATGGCAGGTATTGCCGACATTTCAAAAATCGACGAAGCTATTGCCGCTCTCGAAAGCATAGTAACTCCTATGCTCGGCTGATATGAAAGGAATAATTATGAGTGATTGTCTTTTTTGTAAAATAATCACAGGCGAAATCCCCTCGACAAAGGTTTATGAGGACGAAAACGTGCTTGCATTCCGTGATATTGCGCCTATGGCTCCGACTCACATTCTTGTAATCCCCAAGGCGCACATCGGCGGCGTTGATGAAATAACATCGGAAAATTCCGCAGTGATTTCGAAGATATTTGAAATCATACCTAAAATTGCGGCTGACGAGGGCCTTTCAAACGGCTACCGTGTGGTTTCAAACATCGGTGCCGACGGCGGTCAGACTGTAAGACACCTGCATTTCCATATCCTCGGCGGTAAGAAGCTGAATACGGAAATGTGCTGATAAAGCATTCAAGCATTAAAAATCGAAAGGATTTCGGCATATGAAGCGCAAATCATTTGTATTGGGTTTTTCATACCTTTTCGGAATGCTTTGCGCTTTTCTCCTTAACGACATGTTTCCGGCGGCGCTTATTTCTGTGACCGCCGTCACGGCGGCTGTCGTTCTTTCGCTTATAAAACGGTCCGACGCAGCTCTTGGCTTTTTCGCCTTTGCAATAGCGTCGGGCGTTTTCGCAATATACAGTACGCTTGAAATCGCACCTCTCCGCACACTTGCAGGACAAACCATGGAGCTGACGGGCGTGATAACCGAAAAGGGCGAGCCCGACAATGATAACTCATCGTACATAGTCTGCGCAGATATTGAGGGGAAGAATGCGGTGATTTCGCTTTATGCGCCCGATATAAATGCCGATTACGGCGATACTGTCCGCTTTACCGCAAAGCTGTCCGAATTTACTGACAACACAAACTTTGCGGAAAAATCCTACTACTTCTCAAAGGGTATATTCCTAAAAGCCGCCATTGTCGGCGAAATGGAAATAATCTCCGCAGACGACAGCGGAATAATCGGCGCAATTTACGATTACAGTGACTATATCAGAAGCCGCACGCTGTTCTACCTCGGCGATACCGAGGGCGAGCTTATAACCGCCTTTTTCTTCGGCGACAAATCAAGGCTCTCGGGCGACATGAAAAGCGCCGTGAGGCGTAGCGGCGTATCGCATTTCGCATCGGTTTCAGGCATGCATCTGACGCTTATAATAAGCACAATGCTGATTATGCTCGGGCTCACGCCTCTACGCAACTGCCACAGACTGAAATTCCTGCTGACGGTTGTGGTAATCCTCGGCTTTATGATATTTTTCAAGCTCTCCGTTTCGGTTATCCGCTCGGGAGTTATGCTGATGATTTTCTATGCGGGCGACGCCCTGCACCGCAGAACCGATACGCTTAATTCAGTCGGCTTTGCGCTGCTGGTTATTCTTATTTTCTCGCCTACCGCTTTTGCGGATACGGGTTTGCTGCTGTCGGTTGCGGGTACAATCGGAATAGGCTGCGTTGCTCCCGCCGTCTCAAAGGGGCTGAAAATAAAAAGCAAATGGCTTAATGCGCTGGTCGGAATGACCTGTGCGTCTGCCGCAACGCTCCCTCTGTCGGCATTCTTCTTCGGAGGCTTTTCAGTTGCAGGTATTCTTACAAACCTGCTGATAACTCCGTTCTTTACGGCGGTGCTCGTTCTCATGCTGATAATAACGGCAACCGGAGGCGTTTTGTGCGAGCCTGTCCTGCTTGCGGCGGGACTGCTTACAAAGCCTATCGTCATGTTTATCGATATAATCGGCGGTTTCAAATACAGCTATATTCCGCTGAATGATGATTTCAGCGCAGTTCTCATAATACTCACTCTGATTTTCACGGCGTCAGCGACACTGATATTCAGAAAGACGCAGTATACTGTGGGTGCGGCGGCAATTTCCGTCTGCACGTTCTGTCTGATATACACGATTAACGCATATCTGACCGCAGACGATACCACAGTAAAGATATATTCCGACGGCAACGACTGCTGCGTTATGATAAACGACGGCGGTACGCTTGCCGCAATAAGCTCAAACGACAGCGAGAAAATTAAAAACGCCGCCGCTGAATTTATGCACGACTCGTTCTCCGACCGCTATTCCCTGATGTATTTCTGCGGGAGCGGAGAGAACAACATATCCTCGTTCGAAGAAATCGCCGACTCCACGTCGGTAATTATGAAAACAGAAAAGGAATGCGTGTTTCGGCTCGGAGAAAGAATAACCGTGGAAGCCTGTACGGATTACACCGTCGTCAGGGTCGGCGGAGTATGCATAACCGTTGCAAAATCGGGCGCCGACGTTCCGGTATCAAATATCGCCGTGCTGTACGGCTATAAGAAAAAACAGCCGCCGATTACTGCGGACTGCACTATTTACAGCGACAGGAAAATGCTTTTCGACAATACTGTAAACGCATTTTTCACACAAACCGAAATAAATATCAAAAACGGGAAAATGGCTTTTTAAAGCGGAAAGGAGACGGTATGACCGTAACGGAGGATAAATTATCCGCCGCAATACGCAGCGGAAAAATCGAAAATATATACTATTTTTACGGTCCCGAGACCTTTCTGACCAAAACCTACACCGACAGGATTATCAAAAAGACCGTCGGCGAGGACGCACTTGATTTCAACCTCGTGCGGATTTCAGGAAACCCCGAACCCGACCTTCTGCTGGATTATGTTGAGGGACTGCCCGTTTTTTCCGACAGAAAGCTTGTTGTCATAAACGATTTCGACGTTGAAAAAACCGACGCTGATACTGCGGCGAGATACGGCGACATATTCGGAGATATACCCGATACGACAACGGTGCTTATAAATATAACGGGGTTTGACGTAAACCCCAAGGCGGCGAAAACAAAAAAGCTTATTGCGCTGATTGAAAAGGTTGGCTGCGTGTGCTTTTTCGACTATATGCCGCAGACGAAAATATCCGAGCTTGTTATAAAGAAAGCGACAAAAAACGGCATTGTTATCTCTAAAGAAGACGCAATGCATCTTGTTGAGCTGACGCTGTGCAACGTTTCGCTTGTGAGCGAGGAAACCGCAAAGCTTTGCAGCTACGTCGGGACAGGCGGCACAATTTCAAGGGAAATAATCGACAGGCTGGTCACAAAACAGCTTGACACCAGCATTTATTCCCTTGCGGCGGCGATAACCGCAAAAAAGGCGGCGGAAGCGTTCACAATCCTCGACGAGCTTTACGCACAGCGGATAGAGCCTGTAATAATAATGTCGGCGCTTTCGGGAGCATTTGTTGACTACTACCGTGCGAAAACGGGAAAGGCGTTAGGCGCAACCTCAAACGACGTTGCAGAGCGTTTCAACTACCCCAAAAACCGTGTGTGGGCGGTAGGAAAATCAATGAACGCCGTGGCACGGCTTGACGCCGCATATCTGCGCTCATGCGTTGAGGCGCTGTACGAGGCGGATATAAAAATGAAATCCACTCCCGTAAACTCAAAAACAATCATTGAAACGGCCATTGTTTCAATTATGGAGAAAAAATGATTACTGTAAAACAAGCAATAATCGTCGAGGGAAAATACGATAAAATAAAGCTTCAAAGCATAATCGACGGCACTATAATCACAACCGACGGCTTCCGCATATATAAGGACAAGGAAAAGCTTGCTCTTATCCGTGCGTTTGCGGAGAAAACAGGCGTGATTATACTCACCGACAGCGACAGCGCAGGCTTTCAGATAAGAAATCACCTCAAAAACTGCATCGGCTCAAAGGGCACGATAACCAACGTTTATATCCCCGACATTTTCGGGAAGGAAAAACGAAAGCGCACCGCCTCAAGCGAGGGAAAACTCGGAGTTGAGGGCGTGCCGCCCGAGGTTATTGAGGAGGCGTTCAGAAAAGCGGGCATTTTTTCCGAAAAAACGGAAAAGATAAAAATGTCAGTTACACGGCAAATGCTCTTTGAGGACGGACTTATCGGCGGACAGGATTCGTCGGAAAAGCGTGCAGCGCTCCTGCGAAAGCTCGAACTGCCGTCGCATCTTTCCACAAGCTCACTGCTTGAGGTACTTAACCGTCTTTGTACAGAAGAACAATATAAAAACATAATAAACGAATTATAGGAGATAATATGGTTTTTTCAAGTCTTGTATTCATGTTCCTGTTTCTGACCATAACTCTGACACTATACTACATCGTACCAAAAATGTTCAGAAACACACTCATTTTTCTAAGCGGCATATTTTTCTACGCATGGGGCGAGCCTCTGTACGTTTTTGTCATGCTGATGTCAACGGCTATCGACTATGCTGCGGGTCTGCTGATTCACATTTTCGACAAGAAAAAAGCTGTTCGTGTAATCTGCCTGATTGTTTCGCTGGCGATGAATCTGTCGCTGCTGGGCGTATTCAAGTACGGCGGATTTATAATCGAAAACGTCAACTTAATTTTCGGCACGAACTTTGCAAACCCCAATCTTCCGCTCCCTATCGGTATAAGCTTTTTCACGTTCCAGTCAATGTCGTACACGATTGACATGTTCCTGCGGAAAATCAAGGTGCAGAAGAACCCGATTACTTTCGGCGCATTCGTAACACTCTTCCCGCAGATTGTCGCAGGTCCTATCGTACGCTACGACGACATCGCCCTGGAGCTTGACAACCGCAAGCTCACGCTTGATATGATGTACGACGGCGTTGTTACCTTTATCACAGGTCTTGGCAAAAAGGTTCTCATCGCCAACAGTATAGGCATGCTGTGGACTACCGTAAAGGGCATGGATACGGCGAATATGTCCGTACTGACCGCTTGGGCGGGAATTCTCGCATTCACATTCCAGATTTATTTCGACTTCTCGGGCTATTCCGATATGGCGATAGGTCTTGGTAAAATAATGGGCTTTAATTTCCCAAAAAACTTCGACTACCCGTATATGTCAAAGAGCATAAGCGAGTTCTGGCGAAGATGGCACATAACGCTCGGAAACTGGTTTAAAAGCTATGTGTACTTCCCTCTCGGCGGCAACAGAAAGGGCACGGGCAGAACGCTGTTCAACCTCGCCGTGGTATGGGCGCTGACAGGTATGTGGCACGGTGCGAGCTGGAACTTTATCCTCTGGGGCGCACTTTACGGCGTGGTTATTATCCTCGAAAAGCTGTTCCTCGGAAAAGTTCTGGAAAAAATCCCCAACGCATTCTCCTGGATTTACACGATGCTGCTTGTAATACTCGGCTGGGTGCTGTTCGACACGGCGGACCTGCCTACCGCAATGAACTATATTGCCACAATGTTCGGCGCAACGGGAATACTCTGGGACAACACGGCGCTCTACTTCCTTTTAAGCTACGGCATTGTGTTCGTTATCTGCGCATTCGCCTGCACAGACGCATGGAAAAAGCTTATGGAAATGGCTCACGACAAATTCCCGAAGATTGTCGATTATTCAACAATTATAGGAAAAACTGCGGTTATGCTCTGCTCAATAGCATATCTTGTTGACGCAACCTATAACCCGTTCCTGTATTTCAACTTTTAAGGAGGTAACTGAAAATGCATAAGAAAATAATGATTGGCATATTTGCGTTTATTCTGGTTGCTCTCCCTATTCTGACATTCGTATTTATGCCTGCGGGAGAAAGACCGTTCTCCGAAATCGAAAACAAATCCCTTGCCGCTATGCCTACGCTGTCGATAGACAACATCTACAAGGACGACAAATCCAAGAACTTTATGTCGCTGTACGAAAAATGGTTTTCTGATAGATTTTTCGGCCGTATCCAGTGGATTGAGGCAAAAAACAAAATGGAAAAGCTGCTTGGCAAAATAAATGTCAACGGAGTTTTTACCTATGACGACCGCATGATGCAGGTGTGGGACAGCTACGACCCGGCAATAACCGACCGCAACCTCGGCGCAATGAACAAGCTTGCGGAGAAGAATCCCGACGTGCCTGTTTACGCAATAATCGCTCCCACGTCGCAGGAAATATACTCTTACCTCCTCCCCGCAGTTACACCCATCGAAAGCCAGAAGGACTATGTTTCGTACTGCTACGAAAAGCTGCCGAATGTAACGTGCATTGATATAATTCCCGAGCTTGAAAAGCACTCCGACGAATATATCTACTACCGCACTGATCATCACTGGACCAGCTACGGCGCATACCTCGCTTACAGCACCGCCGCCGCAAAGCTCGGCTACACGGCAGTTCCCATGAGCAGCTTCAGCATTGAGCACGCAAGCTCCGACTTCAGAGGCACTCTGTTCTCGAAAACCATTGATTACGGCGTAACGCCCGACGTTATCGACTACTACCATAACACAAGCATTGACAACAAAATCAAGCTCACCATAGACACGGGCGAAGAAATAACCGAATACGACACGCTTTATTTCCGTGATTTCCTTAACGTAAAGGACAAGTATTCGTCGTTCCTCGGCTCCAACTCCCCGCTTATGGAAATCGAAACATCGGTGGACAACGGAAAATCAATTCTGATTTTCAAGGACAGCTACGCTCATTGCTTTATCCCGTTCCTCACAAACAATTACAGCAAGATAACTGTGCTTGATATGCGATATATCAACATAGATTACAGACAGCTTGCCGACCCGAACGATTACGACCAGGTGCTTTTCCTCTTTAATGCTATCACATTCTCCGAAAGCACAGACGTAAGCAAGCTCAATCTTGCGAAGTAAACTTCAGACATGAAAAATGCCGGACAGAGTAACATCTGCCCGGCTATTTTTATTGATTGCTGATTATTTCCCTTGCGGCCTTTTCGGTGAGCTCATATAGCTCCATTGCCTTAGCCTGGTTCGCTTCTATAAATGCCTTGTTTTCTTCGGCATTGTCGTCCGCAATGACTGCTTTTGCCGCAAATTCAAGCTCCTTTGCAAGCTTATTAAGCTTTACTGCGCCGATGTTCAGAGCATTGGATTTCAGCGCATGAATATTTACTGCGTACGTCGCAATATCCCATTCCGCATAATTCTGTTCAATGTCAGCCCTCATTTTTTCGTACATATCACAGAACATACCGAGAATTTCTTTATACAGCTTTTCGCTGCTGCCGCAGTAGCTCACGCCTTTTTCCATATCCAGCAAAGCTTCGGATGCGTCCTCTGTTTCCGCATCTGCGGCAGTGTCCGCAGTTTCCTCCGATACGGAAATCACGTTCAGCTTGTTCGGCGACAGGTATTTCATAAGCAAGGTTTCAAGTTCATCACCGTCTATCGGCTTACTGATGTAATCGTTAAAGCCCTCTTTTTTGTATTTTTCCCTTGAGCCCGAAACTGCGTTTGCGGTAAGCGCAATTACGGGTATTCCCGAGTATGCGCCGCCGTCCATGGCTTTAATCCGTTTCAGTGTTTCTATACCGTCCATGACAGGCATCATATGGTCAAGCAGAATAACATCAAATTTCTTCTTCGTAACTGCCTTTAGTGCGTCCTCGCCGTTTACGCAGGTCGTAATCTGAACAAGCGTCTTTTTGAGGAAGCTTTTTACTACCGCAATATTCATCGCATTATCATCGACAACAAGCACTCTTGCCTCGGGTGCGGTAAACTGCACCTTGTAAGCGGGAACATCGCCTGCCGATGCGAAATCAGCATCTCCGAAACGTCCGATAAGCGTACGTCCCTTGACAACCTGAGGAATAGAAACGATAAATTCCGAGCCCTCGCCGTACACGCTTTCAACCTGAATACTGCCGTTCATGAGGTGAACAAGTCTGTGAGTAATTGCAAGACCGAGTCCTGTTCCCTCAATGTTCCTGTTCTCGCTAAGCTCAAATCTCTTGAAATCATTGAACAGGTCAGGGATGTCTTCCGCCTTGATACCTATACCGCTGTCCCTTACGGAAATAATCAGGTTAATTTTTGCATCCGACAGCTGCTCGCTTTCAACACAAAGCTCGACAAAGCCCTTTCGGGTGTACTTAACGGCGTTGTTGAGCAGATTCAGCATAACCTGGCTTATTCTTATGCTGTCGCCGTAGAGTTCGGCGGGAATATCGGAGCTGACATTTACCCTGAACTCAAGGTTGCTTGAATCGGCTTTCAGACGTATCATTGTAATCGCACTCGAAAGCATTTCCCTGAGGCTGTATATCTGCTCGTTTATTTCCATTTTTCCCGATTCGATTTTCGAAAAATCAAGAATATCGTTTATAATGCTGAGAAGATTTCGGCTTGCATTCTTTATGTCGCTTGAATATCCGAGAATATCCTTGTTGTCGCATTCCCTGAGAATCATCTCATTCATACCGATAACGGCGTTAAGCGGCGTTCTTATTTCGTGCGACATATTTGCGAGGAAGTCGCTC
>JAZNLN010000047.1:0-24409 GCA_045579125.1 Ruminiclostridium sp. | reverse complement strand
AATAATCATTGAACATTGTTACATGTTTGCTACTGAAATTATGTAGATAATCCTGTGTCGGTAAAGACAAAGGGAGGGATATAGATGGCAGAAATTCGTCTTGGTAAAAACGAATCATTAGATACAGCTTTAAAGCGTTTCAAGCGTTCTTGCGCAAGAGACGGCGTTCTTGCTGAGGTTCGTAAAAGAGAACATTACGAAAAGCCTTCGGTAAAGCGTAAGAAGAAGTCCGAAGCTGCTCGTAAGCGCAAGTATAACTAATATTGCGTCACAAAGAAAAAACGATGTAAGCGGACTTAATGTCCGCTTATTCTGTTTTATGGGAAACGAAAAGTGAAAAGGGAGAAAATATGATTTTTCAGCCTACACTCTGGATAAAAAGCGTTCTTAAAATTGACAGGGAACTGCTTGATAAATACGATTTCAAGGGACTGATACTTGACCTTGACAATACGCTTTCGATGCACGGCAACCCTGCCGAGGAAGAGGGCGTTACCGAGTGGCTTGATTATATGAGGGAGCTCGGAGTGAAAATGGTTGTCGTTTCGAACAACAACAGCAAGCGTGTAAAGCCTCTTGCTGAAAAGCTCGGGCTGCCGTATATAGCGAACGGCTGGAAACCTCTGCCGTTCGGAATTGCGAGAGCGAGAAGGTATTTAGGTCTGCCAAGACGTAATATTGCGGTTGTGGGCGACCAGATTTTTACTGATGTTCTCGGCGGCAACGGCTGTAAAATACGGACGATTCTCGTTGAGCCGTTTCATCTTGAAAACAAATGGACATTCAAGCTGAAAAGAAAGGTCGAAAGTCTTATTTTCGACCGTGATTTTTCAAAGCTTGATTTAAAATAAAGAGGTACGATATGGGTATATCATTTGCTCCCGGAGGAAATTCGGTCAGCTTCGGCAAGCGTAAATTTCCCGAGGATTTGCCGCAGTATCTTGCGGAAATGGGGCTTAACGGATATGAGATAGAGTGCGGCAGGGGTGTGCGTATTTCGGAAAAAACGTACGCTTTGCTGCCTGATATTGCGAAAAGCAATAATATTACGCTCACGCTCCATACTCCGTATTTTATTTCTCTTTCGAGCGAAAACGAGGAAACCCGCCTTAAAAGCGTAAATTATATAATCGAATCTGCCTCTGCGGCACAAAAGCTGGGTGCGAGGAAAATAGTCGTTCATTCGGGCTCGTGCGCTAAAATGACAAGAGAGGCGGCGCTTGAGCTTGCCTCCGATACGCTGGCAAGGGCGCAGAAGGCACTTGACGAGAACGGCCTTTCCGATATTATTATCTGTCCCGAAACAATGGGAAAAATAAATCAGCTCGGAACGCTTGACGAGGTAATTGAGCTGTGCGGGATTGACGAAAGGTTTCTTCCGTGCGTTGATTTTGGGCATCTTAATGCACGCACGCTCGGCGGGATAAAATCTGCGGCGGATTACTCTGACATTCTTGATAAAATCGAGAATAAGCTCGGATTTGAAAGGCTTAAAAATTTCCATGTTCATTTCAGCAAAATTATGTACACTGCGGGCGGCGAAAAATGTCATCTCACGTTTGACGACGAACAGTACGGCCCCGATTACGAGCCGCTTATGGAGCTTTTTGCGAAGAGAGGGCTGGAGCCGAGCATTGTATGCGAGTCTGCGGGAACGCAGGCAGAGGACGCTGCCGCAATGAAAAAATCCTACGATATTTACATGAAGAATGTGTAAAATACATCATAGAGGTACAGTATGAAGATATTAGTTTTAAACGGTCCCAATCTGAATCTTCTTGGCGTTCGTGAGCCGGGGGTATATGGGAACGATTCTCTTGAAACAATAAACAAGGAGCTTTCCGTATATGCCGAAAGCAACGGGATAGAGCTTGATTTTGCACAGTCCAACCACGAGGGTGAAATAATAGACAAGCTGCACGCTTGTATGGGCGTCTATGACGGAGTTGTGCTGAATGCGGGCGCATATACGCATTACAGCATTGCAATCCGTGACGCTATTTCGGCGATAAAGCTGCCTGTAATCGAGGTGCATCTGTCGAATGTTCACAGCAGGGAGGAATTCCGCAAGAATTCCGTTATTGCGCCTGTCTGCCGTGGAAGTATTGCAGGCTTCGGCAAGGACAGCTATCTGCTGGGAATCATTGCGCTGCAAAGAATGCTCACTAAATAATCGGGAGTTATCGACATGAACAGAATTTCAAGAATTGCCGAGGAATTAAAGGCGGAAACGCACGTTGCCATGGTGACGTCCGAGGTATCGAGAAAATATCTCACAGGCTTTCAATCCTCCGACGGAGTGCTCGTTATTTCGAAAGAACGAAGTGTTTTCTTTGTTGACGGAAGATATTACGAAAAGGCGAGCGAGCAGATTACCGACTGCGAGGTCGAACTGCTTACCGATTTTCTGCGCCAGATGTACGACTATCTTGAGGAGGTCGGCGCAGAGGTTATATCAATAGAAACAAACAATGTCACGATAAAGAAATACCGTGAATATATGGATACGTTCAGGAATTTCAAATTTGACGCTTCCGAATGGCTTTCCAAGACGATAACAGCTATGCGTATCATCAAAACGGAGGACGAGATAAAGCATATCTCCGCCGCACAGGCGATAGCCGAAAAGGCATTTTCCAAGCTTATTACGGTTATTCGTGCAGGCATGAGCGAAAAGCAGGTTGCGGCTCTGCTGAATTTCTATATGCTTGACTTCGGAGCAGACGGAATATCCTTTGACACCATTGCGGCGTCGGGTGTAAATTCCGCTTGTCCTCATGCTGTTCCGACCGATAAAGCGCTTGAAAACGGAGAGTTTCTTACTCTTGATTTCGGAGCGGTTGTCAACGGATATCATTCCGATATGACAAGAACGGTTGTAATCGGCAAGCCGACAGACGAGATGAAAGAGGTTTATAATGCTGTGTGGGGAGCTCATACCGACGCATTAAAGGCAGTCCGTGCGGACATTACGGGTAAGCTTGTTGACAACGTTGCACGCTCCACGCTTGACGCATGGAACTACGAGGAATATTTTACGCACGGTCTGGGACATGGCGTAGGCCTTGAAATACACGAGGCACCCAATCTGTCGCCAAAGAGTGACGGCTCACTGCGAGAGGGAATGGTTGTGACCATTGAGCCGGGCGTGTATCTGCCGCACAAATTCGGAGTGCGAATTGAGGACATGGTTAAGGTAACCTCGGACGGATGTGTTAATCTTACACAAACACCCAAAACTTTAATTTATATATAATTGTGTATTTTGTCAAAAATCAAAAAAAGTATTGCAATATATTCAATTATAAGGTAAAATAAAATAGGTATTTTGCGGATTGCTTCGCATATAATTACAGGAGGACAATTAAATGATCACAGCAGGCGATTTCAGAAATGGTATGACCTTTGAAGAAGAAGGTCAGGTAATGCAGGTAATCGAGTTCCAGCATGTTAAGCCGGGCAAGGGTGCTGCATTCGTAAGAACAAAGACAAGAAATGTTATCACAGGAGCAGTTGTTGAAAAGTCATACAACCCGACAGCTAAGTTCCCTTCCGCTTTTGTTGAAAGAAAGGATATGGAATTTACCTACGAGGATGGCGATCTCCTTTATTTCATGGATAGCGAAACATATGAACAGGTTCCCATCAACAAGAAGGATGTTGACGACAACTTCAAGTTTGTAAAGGAAAATATGATTTGTAAGGTTCTTTCCTACAAGGGCAAGGTATTCGGCGTAGAGCCTCCCAACTTTGTAGAGCTTGAAGTAACCGATACAGACCCCGGTTTCAAGGGCGATACAGCTACAAACGCAACAAAGCCCGCTACGCTTGAAACAGGCGCAGAAATCAAGGTTCCGCTCTTTATCGAAATCGGCGATATTATCAGAATCGACACAAGAACAAGCGAATATATGGAGCGTGCTAACAAGTAAGCTCATTGAAAGGAGTTTCCGATATGGAAATGACAATAGCCGAAAAGGTTTCGTATCTTAAAGGCCTTGCCGAGGGTATGAAGCTTGACGCCGAAACAAACGAGGGCAAGCTTTTACTTGCTATCCTTGATGTTCTCGGCGATATTGCAATAAATATCGAGGATATTGACTCTGACCTTGAGGATGTTACTGATGTTGTAACTGACATCGAGGAAAGCGTTATTGACCTTGAGGACGCTGTATACGGCGATGATGACGATGACTGCGACGAGGATGAAGACGAGGAGATGTATGAATTTACATGCCCCGAGTGCAATAATTCCATTGCAGTTGATTTTTCAATCATAAGCGAAGGCTTCATCGTTTGCCCCAACTGCGGCGAAAAAACCGAGCTTGACCTGTCTGCGCTTGACGACGAGTGCGACTGCGGTCACTGCCACTGATAAATTCATAAGCTATAACAAATATCTGTTTCAGGGCGGAGTGAAATTCTCCACCGGTGGTATAGTCCACGAGCCGAAAGGCTGATTCGGTGCAATTCCGAAACCGACGGTATAGTCCGGATGAAAGAAACCAGATGTGCACTGCACGATAGTTACGCCCTTGCTGTATTATGTCATACGGCAGGGGCGTTTTTATTCTCCGCACATTTGGCTGAATTCTGAATGTGAAAATCAAAGTTTATAAAAGTAAGCTTGAAAAGGAGATTATTTATGAAGAACAAATCAAAGTACAGTGCGTATGTTTTATGCTCAACAGCGCTTATGGGCGCACTTGCTGCGGTTCTGCAGCTTTTCGAATTCCCCATGCCGTTTATAGTTCCCGATTTTGTCAAGTTTGACTTTTCGGATTTGCCCGTTATAATGTCGGCATTTCTGATTAACCCGATTTCGGGAGTTGCGGTATGTCTTATCAAGAACGTAATCCACATTGTAACATCTTCGTCCGCAGGCGTCGGCGAGCTGGCCAATTTCCTTATAGGTGCACCACTTGCGCTCGGTGCGGGATATGTTTACCGCCTGAAGAAAACAAAGGGCGGCGCAATACTTGCGTGCGTAGTCGGCTCGGTGCTTATGGGTCTTATAAGCATTCCTGTAAACTACTACATCACATATCCCTTCTACATTAACGCAATGCACTTCCCGCTTGAGGCAATTCTCGGCAAGTACAACGAGATAAACCCTGATTTTTCGATGGATTTATGGAGCTGTCTTATATTCTTCAATATGCCGTTTACGATTATCAAGGGTGCGATAGTTTCTGCTATTACGCTTGTGATTTACAAGCCGATTTCAAAGGCTCTCCACGGCCTTACGGATAAGTGGAGATAAAAAGTAAACCGTATATTACAAAATATTTACAAATTTGTTATAGCTGTTGATTTATACATTAAAATATGTTAAAATAGGTAGTGTGTAAAATGCACTACCTATAATTTTTTTGAAAAGGCTTAATATGGATAGAATTAACATTGAAGAACTGCAAAAGAAATTTGCTCTTGCAGCCGACAGCATTGAAACGGTAATAATAGGCAAGAGAGAAACAGTAAAAATGATGCTTGTGGCACTGCTTGCGGGCGGACACGTTCTCGTAGAGGATGTTCCGGGAGTCGGAAAGACGACGCTCGCCATGGCGCTTGGCAAGGTGACAGGTCTTGTAAGCCGCAGGGCACAGTTTACCCCCGACGTAATGGCGTCAGATATAACGGGCTTTAATATGTTCAATAAGGAAACGGGAAAGTTCGAGTACAAGCCCGGTCTTGTAATGACAAACATTCTTCTTGCCGACGAAATCAACAGAACTACCCCTAAAACACAGTCGGCACTTCTTGAAGCAATGGAGGAGCAGACTGTAACCGTCGACGGTGTGACATACAAGCTCCCGAGTCCGTTTATGGTTATCGCAACTCAGAATGAGCTTGGTTATGTCGGCACATTTTCGCTCCCTGAGGCACAGCTTGACCGTTTTCTTATGAGAATATCCGTCGGCTACCCTACATTTGAGCAGGAAGTATGCATAATCAGCGACCGCCGCACAGAAAATCCTCTGAAAAGCCTAAAGGTTGTCTGCACCAAGGAGGAGATAGAGGACGGCATTAAGGCGGTAAGAGAAGTGAATATCGAAAATGCCATATATAAGTATATCGTACAGCTTGTATCCGCTACACGCTCACATCCGTCCGTACTGCTCGGCGCAAGCCCGAGAGCGTCTATTGCTCTTATGAGAGCGGCACAGGGCTATGCATTTTTCAGCGGCCGTATGTATGTTATTCCCGAGGATATAATCAAGGTGCTGCCTTATGTTCTGCCTCACAGAATACAGCTCACGCAGGAGGCAAAGATGAAGAAAATAACGGCAATGGACGTTCTCGGCGAAATTGCAAAAAGCTATCGTCCGCCGTTTTCCAATAACGAATGAGATTATAAATGAAGAAATACAGAATAATTTACGCCTTGCTTGTGCTTGGCTCTTTCGGTCTGTCGATGGGGTATCAGAGCAGTCTTTCGACTGTAATTTTCTACACCGTTCTGATACTTCCGTTTGTTTCGCTGCTTTTATTTGTCGTATCAAGACTTACAATCAGAATAAGCACGCCCGCAAAAACCGTTGTAGTCCAGAAAAATCAGGAGTTCACGTCATCGGTTTTTATACGGAACAATTTTATCGTTCCGCTTGCGCCTGTAAGAATTTACGGAACGTTTCAGGATTACGGCGCAGTTCCCAAATCCAAGCGTGTTATAGTCAGCGTGTCGCCATTTAACCGTATTGAAGTTTCGTTCAAGGGAGCGATAAAATACAGAGGAAGATACATTATCGGAGCGGAAAAAATCGAAATTGTCGATTTGCTCAAGCTTTTCCGCTTTACAATAAAGCTCGGCAGTGCGACCGAGGCAATCGTTATCCCCAGAAGATTATCTCCCGAAGCGGTAAACCAGGAGGACTGTGACAACGAATCGCACAAAACAAGCCTGACATTTTTTGAAAACAATACATTTTCGTCGGTACGCAAATATCGTGACGGAGATAATCTGCGGCATGTTCACTGGAAACTCTCCGCAAAGCACGACGACCTTGTTGTGCGTCAGATGGAGCAGAATCTGAACAGCAAAGGCATTATCTTTTTTGACTTAAACTCCTACGGCAGCACGAGAGCGGAAAATGCGGCGGCGGGTGATGTTATACTTGAAACGGTCCTTGCGGTAACAGACCGCATTCTAAAGGACGGAAACAGCGTGTATGAGGTTTTCTGCGACCCTGACGACAGAACTCCTGTCAATATTGAAATAGCTGATTCGGAGGATTATGAACGCTTGTACGGAATGTGCTCGGTTATTCCGTTTATGGACGACAGGGTGCCGTTTACGGAAACTCTGAACTGTTTTACCGAACTTCTGGCGTCTGCGTCGAAGGTTTATGTCATATCCGCATGCGCAGACGAGGATATAATCGCCCGTGCGCTTGAAATGTCAACGGTGACAAACAATGCCGTAAGTCTGCTTTTTGTGAAAAACAGGATGAATGCGGAAATAACCGAAAATATGGCATTGAGCGCAGGCGTGCGCACACATCTGCTTGATGAAAGCAATCTTCTCGCCTCAATAAATGAGGCGCTTGAATAAACGGAGCAATTTGATGAAGAAATCATTTACAGAGGCTGCCGAAAACAATACGCTTTCGGGCAACACATATCTGAAAAACGGCGTAAGCCTTATCGGTCTGATGACGGTAAGGCTTGTTTTGCTGTGCGTTCTGACGTGCTCAATGATGTGGTTTTTCTGCGATATTTACATGCTTGAAGTGCGTATGACGACGCTAATTCCGTTTACGGCAATTATGACGGCAGGACTGTATATTCTGGTTTCGTGCTTTAAAGGGAAAATAGTCTACGGCGGGTATGGGATACTGTACCTTTGTACTTTTCTTTCAATGGCCCGTGATTTTGAAGAAATATCGTATCTGACAGGTGCGCATTTCATGTTCTATATGGACGGACGATTTTTCCGCACGGCGAGATATGTCGAGGATTTCAGAAATGCGGACGAGCTTTACAGCTATTATTGGCAGGGCAGGCTTACTGAAGCGAACACTACGCTCATGCTGCTTATTGCGGGGGCGGTTGTCGCTTTCTGCGTATTTGTTCTGCGGAGAAGGCTTAATGTAATTCCTGTTGTTTTGTTTATCGTTGTTCTTATCATTCCTGCATTTTTTGCCGAAAGAATAACGTTTTTCAATTCCTTTGCATTTGTTTTTGCGTCTTGTTTTGCGCTGCACGCTGTAAGGTCAAGCGAGGAACTGAAGAAGATATATGTTTTCGGCTCACGCTCGGTTGCTGAAAGTGTTGTAAAGAAAGAAGAGGCGGATTTCAGAAAATCCCTGCGTGGTGCCAAGCTTGGAAACAGGCTCCGTGCCGAGCTTACGAGGTATTGCCGTTACAATGCGAATGCGGTTATTGCGTTTGTCGTTTCTGCGGCGGTAATGCTTTCTGTGTTTGCGGTTTCGGGTAAGGGAAACTATATTGATTACACTGAATTTTTCAAACAGGTGGAAGAAACGTTCAATAGTATATCCATTGCTGTCGGGGATTTATTCTCGGTAAGCTTCGGAGAGGTTTCTGACAACGGATATTTTGCTGATTACGAGTCAGCTGAAGACGCAGGCGACATATCCATAAATGCGCCGTCGGAGGGAAATCTCCCCGTACTCAAGGTGGTTACCGGAAAAAGCAGTCCTGTTTATCTCCGTGGCGATATCGGCGTGACGTTTTCTGATAATACATGGAAAACCTTTGCAAATGACGATTATTACAACGACATAGAGCTGGATTCATTCTCTGCGCTTGCCTACGACACAAACGCCAAGGAGCTTGAGGATTTCCACAGCGAAATACAGTATCAGGTCCTCCGCCAGCGTCTTTCGGCCGCAGGCTACAAGCCGTATGAGCTTCTGCCGCTCGAAAAGGTATCCATAACATACCAACGCAACACGAGAGTCGTTTTCCAGCCCCTTTATCCCTATGAATCCGATTACAGCGAGGGCTCTTATAATTACCGTAACAACGAGAATTTTGACTGCTTCGGAGATTTTGTTCTCCGTCTGAAAAAGCATATCAGCGGCATAAAGACGTACGAAAGCTTTGCCTTGCTGCCTTTATTTGAAAATTTCGAACACGGTGCAGAGGCGCTTGAGGCGGCGGCAAGAATAAGCGACTACGACGAGGCGTTTAATTACCGCTGGACGCTGCCCGAGGGAATTGACGCAGCGGATTATACTACCGAGCTTGCGTTATATGATGATTTTGTCAAAACGACATATCTGACTGTTCCCGAAACCGAACAGGAAAATATACAAAACTTTTTGCTGTCGAATGAAAGTTATTTCCTTCAGAGCGATTATGTGTATGATTTTTACAACAATCTGCGTGAATATTATCTTGCACAGGACATCTGCAAGCTGTTCCGCAATAATTACAGATATTCGCTTACAGTGGATAACGACAGCGGCGAAAACACAAAGCTCGGCAATTTCCTCTTTGAAACCCGTGAGGGGCATTGTGCGCTGTATGCTACCGCAATGACGCTTGCACTTCGTGAGCTCGGCGTTCCCGCACGTTATGTCACGGGATATGTGGCGGGCAGCGAGGGAACGAAGATTACTGACGGTTACGAGTATATCATGCGTGAGAGCGATTTGCATGCGTGGGTAGAGGTATACATAACCGCATTAAATGTATGGGTGCCTTTTGACCCCACTCCCCCCGCAGTCATGGACGGAACAGATATTACTGTTCCCGATATGCCTGAAATTACCACGCCGTCGGGTACAACCACCGAAAAGCCGGAGAACACAACAACTACCGCAGTACAACCGCCCGACACATCTGACACAACAGAATACCGTCATGATAATCCGTTTGAAATTGACATCGGCAATTTCGACCCGATTATTCTCGTGTACGCTGTATCTGCTGTGCTTGTTCTTATGGTAATAGCGCTCGTTCTTGCATATTACAGAAGCCTGCTTGGAAGGGAAATGCGGCTTTTCCGTGTATTTGCGGGCAAGGAACCGAGAAATGCCGTAAAGGAAATGCATAAGTTTATTACAAGGCTGCTTGCGAAAAACGAGCTTATCCGCACCGAGGGCGAGCTTCCGAGAATGTTTGCTGTGCGGGTAGATAAGAACAATCCGTGCGGAAGCAAGAATTTCTCTTACAGACACACCGTGCGCATTATAGAAAAAGCAGAGTTCGGAAAACCCGAAATAAGCCCTGTTACAGAGGATGAAAGACAGCTTGTTCTTGCATATGTAACAAAGCTTTACGAGGAAACCGTGCTGAAGAAAAAGCGCCTGAAAAGAATTTTACTTAAAATTTCATTGTTTTCGTAAAAAATATTGCAAAACGGAAAGAAATCTGCTATAATGTAGGATAAGGGCGTATAAGCCGAATTGCGTCGTGATTGTTGCGATTTATGCGCTGATTTTTAAGAAACTGAAAAGGAAGTGTTGGTTATGAATTTGATTACTCGTTCCGATTTTGACGGTCTTGCCTGCGGTGCGTTACTGCTTGAGGCAGGCGTAATTGATACATGGAAATTTGCTCATCCTAAGGATATACAGGACGGTCTTGTTCCTGTTACGGAAAACGACGTGCTTGCGAACGTTCCTTTTGTAGAAGGCTGCGGTCTTTGGTTTGACCATCATTCAAGCGAACACGAAAGAAATCAGCTTGAGGGAAAATACAAGGGCGAAAGCAGAATTACACCGAGCTGTGCCCGTATTATTTACGAATACTACGGTGGCAAGGAGAAGTTCCCCAATTTTGATGACCTTATGGTTGCCGTAGATAAGGTTGACAGCGGCAATCTTACCGTTGACGAGGTACTCAATCCCCAGGGCTGGATTCTCGTAGGCTTCCTTATGGACCCGAGAACAGGCCTCGGCAGATTCAGAAACTTTACCGTCAGCAACTATCAGCTCATGGAAAAGTTGCTTGTGGCGTGCGCTGAAAAAAGCACGCAGGAAATCCTCGATATGCCCGACATCAAGGAGCGTATAGAGCTTTATAACGAGCAGACCGAGCTTTTCAAGGAAATGGTTAAAAAGCATACACGCATAGAGCGTGATGTAATAATAACAGACCTCAGAGGCGTTGACCCGATTTACACATGCAACCGCTTTATGATATACAGCCTTTACCCCGAGCAGAATATCTCTGCTTGGATAGTAAGCGGCAGAGGCGGTGAAGGCTGTTCGGCGGCTGTTGGTTATTCCATACTCAACCGTACAAGCAATGTTGACGTAGGCAAGCTTATGCTTAAATACGGCGGCGGCGGACATAAGGCAGTCGGCACTTGTCAGTTTACAAGCGAAAGTATGGACGAACAGCTCCCGAAAATGCTTGACGAGCTTGTTAATTACGATAAGTATTATAACGTTTAAAAAAGAGGCTGATTAGCGTTTGCCATATAGAAGTTTTAATCCCGCCGTTTTTGCAACTGCGGGATTTACTGCTATTATAAAGGTTTTGATTTTCTGACAGTACGGAGGAAAAAATGGAGATAAAAGAGTTCTACGATAAATTGAATGCGAGCATTTCTACCGTTATCAAGGGAAAAGAAAAGGAAATTGCTCTTGTTATAGCCGCACTTGCCGCAAGGGGCCACGTTCTTCTGCACGACGTTCCCGGAACAGGCAAAACTGTTCTTGCAAAGGCTCTTGCAAAGAGCATAAACGGCGATTTCAAGCGTATACAGTTTACCCCCGACCTGCTTCCGAGCGATATTACGGGTCTGAATATATATAACATGAAAACGCAGGAGTTTACATTCCGCAGGGGACCTGTATTCACCAATATCCTCCTTGCCGATGAAATAAACAGAGCGACGCCGAGAACGCAGTCTGCACTGCTTGAATGTATGGAGGAGGGGCAGATTACGATTGACGGAGAAACGTGCGCCATGCAAAAGCCGTTTTTCGTTATTGCTACACAGAATCCCGTTGAAATTCACGGCACATATCCTCTCCCCGAGGCGCAGCTTGACCGTTTTCTTATACGTCTTTCCCTCGGTTACAGCGACAGGGAATCGGAACTTCAGATACTTGACAAAATCGGCAACGCACATCCTGTCGACTCGGTTGCTCCTGTTGTTACTGTTGAAGAGCTTACGGAAATATCCGGAAAAGTCGGAAATATAAGAGTAAGCGACGCCGTAAAGGAATACATCGTTGACATCGGAAACGCAACACGAGGCGATTCCCGCATAAAGCTCGGACTCAGCACGAGAGGTCTGCTTGCGATGAAACGTATGGCACAGGGCTACGCAGGAATCAGCGGACGTGACTTTGTAACGCCCGACGATGTGCGCACGGTCGCACCGTATGTTATTCCTCACAGAATTATCTGCCGTGAATTCAGCATTGTAAACAATGATGCGGCGGTAGATAAGCTCGTTTCGGACCTTCTTTCGACAGTTGAAGCGCCTACCGAAACCGTATAACGAGGTTTTTTATGGAGATAATTGCAGTAATAATCGTTTTATCTGTTATTATTCTTATTGAATACAAAATCTACGACAAGCTTGTTCTCCGCAATATCGAGTACCGTTTGTATATCAGCAAAAGCGAGGTATTTGAGGGCGAAACCGTTGAAATTGTGGAGGAGGTAGTCAACAAAAAGCGGCTGCCTGTTCCGTGGCTCAAATCTGAAATATGCACATCCCGCTGGCTTGAGTTCCCCTCGTCAAAGGTGTCGGAAATCTCGGACAGCAGATTTGTGCCGAGCGTTTTTGCATTAAAACCGTATCAGAAATGCACACGCACAAGAAAGGTCAGATGTCTTAAAAGGGGAATATTCCGCCTTTCCGACACGAGCATTGTTGCGAGCGACATTTTCGGCTTTGTCCAGAAATCCATGAAGGTCAGCGTGAGCGGGGTTCTGACCGTGCTTCCTTCGCCTCATGGCGTTCAGATGGGCGATTTGTCCCGAAGAGAGTATTTCGGAGAGCTTGCTGTCAGGAGATTTGTCTGTGAGGACCCGTTCGTTATTTCGGGAGTGCGTGAAAGCACGGGCAGAGAGCCTATGAACAAGGTGCACTGGAACAGTACCGCCCGAAACAATAAGCTTATGGTATTCAATAATGAGTACACAACAACAAACAGAACGCTCATTGTTATAAATATGGGCAAATCGTCCGAGGGCCGTCTGCGTCCGATACTCAACAGCGAATTGGAAACCTATATAAAGGCGACGGCATTTCTTCTTGACGTTTTCTCGCAGAACGGCTCGTCTGCGGCTTTTGCAGCAAACGGCTCGGAGGAGAACGGAATATTTGTGCCGCTCGGAAGTACCAACGAATATTTTCTCGGCATTCTCCGCCGTCTTTCGGCTATTGAAAACACCTGTTCATTCGACATCTGCACGCTTTTTGAAAATATCAGAGCCGAAGAATACACGGATATAGTGATATTTTCGAACTATGTTTCCGATGAGCTTGCCGAGCTTGCGGGAAGAATAAATTACGAAGGAGTAAACGTTTATTTTTACTCCAATGACGATAAGGACATCGGCGTTCAGACCGTACCTATCGGCAGGGTGAATATCGAAAACGCCTACACGGCGTAATAAAAAGAAAGGAGCGGAACGACCGTGAGGATACTGAAATTGTTTGCTGTTCTATCGTTTATACTTGTCGGTTTTCCGCTCGTTTTTACATTTGATACAGCAGGATTTGACAACATTTCCGCATTCAGAATTACTGCGTATTTTCTGATAGGTTTTGCAGTTGCGTATGTGGGCTATGCGTCGGTTATGCTTTCGGGAAAAATCAGAAAACATAGAGCGAGAAATGCGGTAAGGAAAATAGTTCTGCTGACGCTCGGAGCGGCTGTCGCCGTACTTTCCGCAGTTGTTGCGTCAATCCTTTCGTTCGACCCCGGGCTTTGCTTTGCGCTTTCCTTATTTTATCTTCTCTGTTACGGAGTAGGAGCGTATTCCTGCCGCCGTAATTATTCGGAAATTTTCCCGATAGGCTGGCTTGGCGGATATGTAGTGGAAATGGCGATACTTTACCTTTCCTTCGGAGCTTTTGTCCGTGAGGAGCTGGTGTCGGACGGACGTTCCGTGCTTATGGCGTCGTTTATAATCCAATGCGCATTTTGCTCCATACTTGTAAATCAGACGAATATTCTCGTTCAGGCAAGCCGAAGAAGCGAAACCAAGGGTATGATACCGAAAAATATGAGGCGGTATAATCTTCTGCTGATTTCATTTGTATCCGTGTTCCTTTTATCGGCGTATCTTTTCCGTGATTTTATTGCCGAGGTGATAAAGCTTGCGGTGCAGGGAATATGGACGGTTATAATGTTTCTGCTTGATTTGCTCCCGTTTCAGACGGTCGATAATACGTCCGATGTCAATATGGACGCAAAGCCGGATATTATGTTTATAAACGAGGGCACGGACTATTCAATGATAATCGTCCTTATTATTCTTGCGGTGCTTGCCTTCCTTTTGCGTAAGAAAATATACAAGGCAATATGCGGACTTATACGGAAAATATACGAAATGTTCACGAAAGGCAAGCCGCAGAACGACGAGTACGAGGAAGAATACCTTGACGAATACGAATCGGTTTCCGAGACTAACGAGCGGAGAATGAGACCGCTCACGCTAAAAAAAGTTCTCCGAGAATATTCCTCCGAAAAGGATAAGGCGAGGAAGTTCCGCCTTGGATATAAGGCTTATTTACTCTGGATAAAGGGTTATCGGATAGAGCTGAATGCGTCAGATACAGCGGGCATTCATAAGCGAAAGGGCGAAAAGCTCAATTCCGACTTGGAATTGTTCGAGGATATAGAAAGGTACTACAACGAAATAAGATATGACAGTAAAATAAGCGACGAGGCCTGCGAGCGAATGGCGGAGCTTATAGCTATTATAGAAAGGTAAAGTGCTATGAAAGACGGATTTATCAAAGCGGCGGCAATTACGCCCGAAATAAGGGTTGCCGACTGCGGCAGCAATGCAGAGGAAATAATTAAGGCATGCAGAAAAGCGGCAGACGATGGAGTAAAGCTTGCGGTTTTTCCCGAGCTTTGCATAACGGGCTGTACCTGCGGGGATTTGTTCGGACTGCGTACACTGCTTAACGGCGCTAAAAACGCAGTGCTTAAAATCGCCGATGCGGCAGCCGCTCTTAATATGATTGCGGTAGTAGGTGCCCCTCTTGAGATAGGCGGAAGAATTTACAACTGCGCTGTTGTTGTAGGAAAGAAAATTCTCGGTATAGTGCCGAAAGCTAATATTACAGACTGCGGCGGCATGGGAGAAACCCGCTGTTTTGCCGACGGCGGCGATATTGACGGAGTGGGGATAATTGAAGAATTTGACTGTCCGTTCGGCACGGAGCTTATTTTTACGCATGACAGCATTTCCGAATTTTCGTTCGGCATAACATTCGGCGACGAGCTGTTTTCGCCTTTCCCGATGTCGGATGCGCTTGCGGTGCAGGGTGCCGATATAATCTGCTGTCTTTCGTCCTCCTGCGAAACGGCAGGTATTGCAGAGGCAAGAAGAATACATGTTTCCGCACAGTCCGCAAGAATTGTCGGCGGATATATCTACGCTTGCGCAGGCAGCGGCGAAAGCACGACCGACGCCGTGTATTCCGCTCATAATATCATTGCGGAAAAGGGTAGAATTATTGCAGAAAGCAAGCCGTTTGACAATGGCTGTGCGATGACGGAAATTGACACCTTACGGCTTGCAGACGAACGCAGAAAAAACAAAAAATATTCTTCAGCAGAGTATAATGCATATAACATTTCGTTTGAACTGCCCGTATCGCAGACAAAGCTTACACGTCACATTTCCCGCACTCCATTTATACCTGAAGACAGTGAAAAACGTGACAGAAGATGTGCTGAAATTCTGCTTATGCAGAGCTGCGGACTTAAAAAGCGTATTGAGCACACCTCGGCTAAAAATGCAGTTATAGGCATTTCGGGCGGACTTGACAGCTGTCTTGCCCTGCTTGTTGCGGTAAAGGCTATGGACCTGCTCGGAAGACCACGGACAGATGTTATTGCGGTTACAATGCCGTGTTTCGGTACTACGAGCCGTACACGCTCCAACGCCGAAAAGCTTTGCGAAGGTTTTGGAGTCACACTCCGCACGGTTGATATAACCGCTTCTGTAAAACAGCATTTCGACGACATCGGTCATGATATGGAAAACCACAACGTTGTTTTTGAAAATGCGCAGGCGAGAGAGCGCACACAGGTTATCATGGACATTGCAAACGAATGCGGCGGTCTGGTTATCGGAACGGGTGATTTATCCGAGGTTGCTCTCGGCTGGTCAACATACAACGGCGACCATATGTCGATGTACGGCGTGAATGCGTCCGTCCCCAAAACGCTCATTCGTCATATAATCGGATATTACAGCAGGGAAACGGAAAACAGCATCCTTTCCGAAGTTCTTGATGATATTCTTGACACGCCTGTAAGCCCCGAACTGCTCCCCTCGGAGGACGATAAAATAGTTCAGAAAACCGAGGATGTGGTAGGACCGTATGAACTGCACGATTTCTTTATTTATTATGCGGTACGTTTCGGCTGCACACCGAAAAAGCTGCTTCGTATGGCATGTTACGCATTTGACGGTGTTTATACGGAAGAAATCGTCAAAAAATGGCTGACCTTATTTTACAGGAGATTTTTCTCCCAGCAGTTCAAGCGCTCATGCTCTCCCGACGGAGCGAAAATCGGCTCTGTTTCGCTTTCGCCGAGAACAGACTGGCATATGCCGAGTGACGCATGCGTTAAGCTCTGGCTGGACGAATTGGAATAAAAAAGGAAAAGGTTGATGTTATGAATATAATTATTGTCGGCTGCGGAAAGGTCGGAACGGCTCTTGCACAGCAGCTTAATGAAAAAGAAAACAATGTTACGCTTATTGATACTGACGAAACGGTGCTTAACGCCGCCGCAAGCAGATACGACGTCATGGGCGTTGTCGGCAATGGCGCAACTCACGTCGTTCAGCAGGAAGCGGGAATACAGAAGGCGGACCTGCTTATAGCGGTGACGGGCTCCGACGAGCTTAATCTGCTGTGCTGTCTTATTGCAAAAAAAGCAGGTAACTGTCAGACAATCGCTCGTGTCAGAAATCCCGAGTATAACACAGAGGCGCCGTATCTCAAGGAGGAGCTTGGCCTTGCTATGGTTATAAATCCCGAGTATGCGGCAGCGGCTGAAATTGCGAGAGTGCTTCATTTCCCGTCTGCAATCAAGATAGATACGTTTGCAAGGGGAAGAGTGGAGCTTCTTAAATTCAAGCTGCCCGAGGGAAGCCCTCTCGTCGGAAGCACGGTTAAGGACATTGTCGGCAAGCTGCACTGTGATGTTCTTATATGCACGATTGAGCGTGGCGATGACGCATATATAGCCAACGGTGATTTCAGATTTGAGGAAAAGGATATTATTTCCCTTATTGCGTCTCCGAGGAATGCAAACGATTTTTTCCGAAAGATAAAATACAAGGAAAACTCCGTAAAGGACGTTATTGTAGTCGGAGGCGGGGAGATAACGCATTATCTCTGCGGTATACTTCATAAGTCGGGCATTTCCGTCAAGGTTATCGAAAAGGACAGGAAACGCTGCGATGAAATGTGCGCCACTATGGAGGGGGTAACGGTTATTAACGCCGACGCCGTTGATAAGGAGATTCTTCTTGAGGAGGGTCTTGCAAAGTCGGGTGCGTTTGTAGCTCTTACCAATCTTGACGAAGAAAATATTCTTCTTTCGCTGTATGCGAAAAGCGTCGGCAAGGGAAAGCTTGTTACCAAGGTCAACAGAATTGATTTTGACGAGGTAATAAAAAAGCTTGAGCTTGACTCGATTATCTATCCCAAGAATATTACATCGGATATGATTGTACGTTATGTCCGTGCAATGAAAAATTCAATCGGAAGCAATGTTGAAACGCTGTATAACGTAATACTCGGCAAGGTAGAGGCGGCAGAGTTCAGCATCAGAGATCAGTCGCCCGTCGCAGGGATAAAGCTTATGGATCTGAATTTAAAGGATAATGTTCTTATAGCGGCAATTCTGCGTGACAAAAAGGTGATTATTCCCCGAGGTAATGATATAATCCGCTCGGGTGACGCAGTGGTTATAGTTTCAAACTTAATAGGAATGAATGACATTTCTGATATATTGAGATAATTGTATAAGGTGCAGATATATGAATTTTAGAATGATTAGATATATTCTCGGGTATATATTGATATTCGAAGCATTGTTTATGCTTGTCCCGCTTATAACCTCGGTTGTGTATCTTGAGAATATAGTGTGGACATGGATTGTATCCATTGCTGTCTGTCTTGCGGCGGGTCTTCTGCTGCGATTCAGAAAACCGACAAACGCTTCGATGTACGCAAAGGAAGGATACATAATCGTATCGCTCAGCTGGATTTTGCTTTCGCTTTTCGGAACGCTTCCATTTCTTCTCTCCGGAACGATTACTTCATTTATTGATGCATTGTTTGAAATTTCGTCGGGCTTTACAACGACAGGTGCGACAATTTTTTCCGATGTGGAGATACTTCCGAAATCAATACTTATGTGGCGCAGTTTTTCTCACTGGGTGGGCGGCATGGGCGTGCTTGTTTTCGTTATGGCGTTTCTTCCCCTTGGCGGCGGCAGTAACATGCATATGATGAAAGCGGAAAGTACAGGTCCTTCGGTAAGCAAGATTGTTCCGAGGGTGCGCAAGACAGCGCTTATTCTCTACACGATTTATTTTATAATGACTGTAATTCAGTTTATACTTCTGCTTTGCGGCGAAATGGATGTGTTTGAGGCGCTCAATACAGCCTTTGCAACGGCAGGCACAGGCGGCTTCGGCTTCAGAAATGACAGCATGGGAAGCTTTTCTTCCTATACTCAGATTGTAATTACTGTTTTTATGCTTTTGTTTTCCGTCAATTTCAACTCATATTATCTTCTCGTCAACACAAAGTTCAAGGAAGCGCTTACCACAGAAGTGAAAACCTTTATTGCCATTGTTGTTGCGTCAATAACTATTATAACTTTCAACATCAGCGGAATGTTCGAAAGCATCGGCGAGGCATTGAAGCACGCTTCCTTTACGGTTGCGACGCTTATATCGACAACAGGCTTTTCTACGGCGGATTATAACCTGTGGCCCGAGCTTTCCCGTACAATTATTGTTCTTCTCATGTTTATCGGAGCTTGTGCGGGAAGCACGGCAGGCGGTATAAAGGTGTCAAGAATAATAATTCTTTTCAAGGGTATGGCGAAGGAGCTTCATAATTTGGTGCACCCGCATCTTGTACGAAAAATATCAATCGACAAGCGTTCGGTTTCGCACGAGGTGGTAAGAGCGGTTAATGTTTACATTGTATGTTATCTTTTGATATTCATGCTGTCTCTGCTGCTTATTTCGTTTGACAATCATGACCTCGTAACCAATTCCACCGCTGTTCTTGCAACGCTTAACAATATAGGTCCGGGACTTGAAAAGGTCGGACCTGTTGAGAATTTTGCGTTTTTCTCCCCGCTCTCAAAGCTTGTGTTCGTTTTCAATATGATAGCGGGCAGACTTGAGCTTTTCCCCATGCTCCTGCTCTTTAATAAGTCTACCTGGAAAAAGTAAAACGCACGCAAAAAGCGGCACACTGCTCATTTATCGTGAGCCTTGTGCCGCTTGCTTTATGCTTTGCAGAACACTGTTGTTACGCACATGTCCTCATTTTTTATTTCGGCGAATATCTCTCCGTTCATTTTCTGCATAAGCTGTCTGCAAATGTAAAGACCGAGGCCGCTGCCTTTTTCGCCCTCGGAGTTTGCTCCCCGCCAGAAACTGTCGAAAATATGCGGCAGGTCGGTATCCGCAAGAGTGCATCCGCTGTTTCTTACGGTTATGAGAGTACAGTCTTCCTCCTCGCCGAAGCTTATTTCTATGCGTTCTCCGTCGCCGTATTTTACAGCATTTTCGATGATGTTCTGAATTACCTCTATACTGCGGTCAAGATCGCCGCAAAGCAGGCAGTCTGTGTATTTGTCAACAGAGAAATCCGTTTTTATAAGTGACAGCTTTTCGGAATAGTACTGCTTTATTTTTGTTATAAGCTCCGACAGATAGAATTCGCCGATATTGACGTCAAGAGCGAGAAAATCCTCTTTTGATGCGGTTATTATCTGCGAAACATAGCTTTCTATTTCGTCCGCTTTAGCATTGATGCTTTCAGCGATTTCTAGCTGTTTTTCGGAACTTGAGTACAGACCCTTTGAAAGCGCTTTTGAGTACAGCTTTATTGCCGACAGCGGAGTTTTTATGTCATGCGAAAGTGAAAGCAGGAGCATTTTCTTATCCCTTTGCAGCCCGAGCTCACGCTCTTTTTGCTGCTCCATATTTTCCCGCAGCATATCCACGCCCCATATAAATCTTCCGAAAAAGCGGTTTTTGCTTTCCTTTACGGGTGCGGTAAGATTTCCCTTTGACAGCTCATAGGGAACATCGGACAGCTGCTCAAACGGCTTTAAAATTTTAATTCTGATATACAGCATAACGGCAATAATGGCCGCCGCCATTACGCCGAGAATTATGTTTGCGGATACGATAATGCCTGTAAAATCAGTGCCGCTGTCCGTCTTATAGTTGAAACGGTACAGCCTGCCGTTTATTTCTTTTATTACGCAGTCGCTGTCGGAATTGTAGAAATTCTCGCTGTATTCCGTTACTGCGGTTACATATTTACAGTTCGAAATATCAGGAACAGCTCCGTTTTCAATCTCTGCCGTAAGGCGGCTTATTTCTACCCTGTACGGTCTGCCGCTGTCCTTGCAGCTGTTTGAAAATATGATGTTTGCGGCTGTAAATGCGATGATGATTACAATTATTACGACAGTAAAAATTCTGTTAAATGCTTTCATATTTGTAGCCTACTCCCCATACCGTCTGAATTCTTTCGGGTTTTTTCGGGTCGTCCTCAATTTTCTGACGCAGCCATTTAATGTGCACCGTCAGTGTTTGCTGTTCGGAAAAGCTGTCGCTGCCCCAGATTTGGTTAAAAAGATACTCCTTGTTCAAGGTTTTGCCCTTGTTTTCGATAAAAAGCGTCAACAAGTCGAATTCCTTTGCGGTCATTTCAATCGGAATGTCATTTTTACTTACCGTACGATTTATCTTATTTATACGGATATCGCCGTCTGTTATCTCGTCTACTGCGTATCTGCGCTTAAATATTCCGCTTATTTTTGCGAGCATAATATCAATGTCGTACGGCTTTTCGATATAATCGTCGGCTCCGAGGACAAGTCCGTTCAGCTTGTCTTCCTTGTCGGTTCTTGCGCTGACGATAAGTATTGGAGTGTTGCTGTCCTCACGGATTTTTTTGCAAACGGCAAATCCGTCTGTTCCCGGGAGCATTATATCAAGCACGATAAGCCTTGCACCGTATTTTTCATACAGCGACAAGGCCTTTTCGCCTGTTTCTGCAACAGACACCGTATAATTCTCCGCACGGAGAAAATCGCATAGCAGCTCCGAAAGCTCTTTGTTATCTTCAACGATAAGAATGTCGGTCATAAAAACTCCTTACTGCTTTTTGAATTCATAAATCCTATACATTTTCTTCGAGAAACTGCCTGCAAATACCTTTTTGAAAAATGCTTTCTCCATGCCCTTTAACTCGTTGATAAGATGATTGGGCGTCATATTGTGCTCTGTTACAAATTCTGTTTTTGTGCCCTTTGTGATTGATACAGGGTCGTCAATGCCATAGGTCTGTGTTACGCCGACATCGTTTATCGGATTTTTGTATTTTGAAATTCTGGCAGCATGTTCTGTGTAGCAGTCCATGAGAATATTTACGGAGGAAAAATGCTCCGAGAAAGCGGAAAAGCATTCCGTAATTTCCTCGGGCGTAAGGTACATGCTGATGCCCTCAAGAACGATAATTGCGCCAGTTCCGGCGGGTATATCATTCAGCCACTCTCTGCTCCTCAAATCGCATTTTATCATGTGGTAGCAGTCGGTTTCCGAATAATATTTTTTCCTGCAGCCGATTACATCCTCAAAATCTCCGTCGTACCATTGATGGCCTCTTGTTCCTACTCTTTCGGCACGGCTGTCCATACCGCAGCCGATATGAAGAATTACAGACGAGCTGTCGCTTTTATTTATCTGCTCCGAAAGCCAGTCGTCAAAAACCCTTGCCCGCATAGCCATAAAATATGCAAGCCATTTGGATTTTGATTTGCCCTTGAGCGCAAAGCGTTCCTTTTCCCATATTCCTTCCGCCTTGGAATCTTTTAAAATTATGTCTTTTCTGCTGACAAGAGCTTTTCCGTATAAGGGGATATACAGCGTTTTGTTTACTTCGTTCATTTTTTCTCCGTTAATTATGCCAGATACTCACCAGCCCATTTCCATAAGCCAGTTGTTAAGCGTACGCTCACGCTCTCTTATCTGTGAGGCGTTTTCGCACTTATCTAAATTATACTCTCCTTTTATGTTTCCGTCAACTATGTAAAGAACTCTTGTGCATTTAGCCGCTACCTTAACGTCGTGAGTTACGAGCATAACGGTCGTGCCGTCATCGTTAAGCTTTGCAAGTTCGTCCATAACCTCGTCGGATGAGGTGCGGTTGAGTGCGCCTGTCGGCTCGTCTGCGAATATCATTTTCGGATTGTTTATCATACTGCGGCAGATACACGCACGCTGCAGCTGACCACCCGAAACTTCGTTAATGTCATTGTCGGCAACGTCGATGATTCCGAGCTTGCGCATAAGCTCCTGTCCTCGTTTTACGATTTCCTTTCTTGACTCATTATTTTTATCGGACTGCACCGCAGGAAGAATGATATTATCAAGCACAGTCAGGTTTTTCAGCATATACATCTGCTGGAAAATAAATCCCATTTCATCAAGTCTTAAATCTGCAAGTTCTTTTTCGTTTAGTTTTGCTATATTTTTTCCGCAGAATTCTACCTCGCCTGCGGTTACTGAATCCATGCCGGAAACGGTATACAGGAGCGTGGATTTACCCGAGCCCGACGGACCCATAATTGCTACCATCTCGCCTTCGGAAACGGTAAAATTTACATTTTTCAGCACATTGTTCTGGCGCTTGTTTACAATGTATGTCTTGCAGAGGTCTTTTACTTCTAAAATATTCATAGTGGTATCCTTTCTTATTCTATGTTAGCTGTGTCGGAAGCTTTGATTTTTCTTGTGTAGAGCGATGTTAAGAATGCGCTTGACGTTGTTGCCGCAAGAATAATTGCGGGGAATACAAGGAACAGTTCAAGCGGGTTGATAATATATTCAACCGCAACCTCCATACCCATCATTCTGAATATCGGGTCTATGCAGAGGTGAGTTAAAGGCATTGCAAGGATTTCTGCGATAATTACCGCAATAATTCCGACAAACGCAAAGCGTAATGCATGGTAAGCGTAAATTTTTCCGTTTCGTGTACCGATAGCTTTCATAAGTGCGATTTCGCCCTGTTCCTTTGCGATAAAGGAACGCTCCATAAGGACTGTAATAAGTGCCGCTAAAACGATTGTAAGAATCGTCATAAGTGATTTTATCGCATCAAGAGTTTCGGTAACGCCTAGCATATCAGATGTCATTTCAGCACAGGTTTCTATATTTTCATAATCGGGGAAAATTCTCTGAATTTCCTCAATTCTGCGTTCAATCTCTTTTTCATCGGGATTATCGTTAAACATAATCTGAGTAGCGACGCTGCCGTTTGCCTGAATGTAGTTGATTTCTTCATCGGAATGGAGTCTTACACCACTTCCTGCCTGATTCATCGACTGGAAGAATGCTGTGATAATATATTCCTTATCACCATCAATGGTTTTGATTGTAACGGTATCGCCGATATCTGCTTTTATCTTATCCGCTGAAAATCTTGTAATTGCGATTTCGTTTGTATGCTGCGGAATTGTTCCTGCTGTATATTCATACATATCCATTGTTGTGCCTGTGCCGTGATATATGCAGACATTGCTTTCGTTTTCGCCGTAAACAACAGGGAGATTAAACACCGTTTCAAAATAGCATTTTGCAGGCATGCCGTTGTCGGCAAGAGTTTTCTCCATATCATCAAGATGCTTTTCGAGATATTCGTGTCCGTTCTCTGTCATAGCTTCCATAGCTACTTTACTGTCAAGATAAATATCACAGTCTGCCCAACCGAATGTGGTTGAAAGGCTGCCGCTGTTCATTGTGGAAACAGTGTTTGAAAGCATGAATATAAGTGACAAGCAAAGCACAAAGGTGAGAGTTATAATGCTGTATCTTTTAGGTGCGCTCACGATGTCGTTGAGTGCGAGGAAAGGTGTTGCAGAGAGCTTTGATTTACCGAGGTTCATAAGGCTCTTCTTGCGGAAGCGTTCGCCCGAAGTCGGAGGCCAAGCGGTCTTAGGAAGACAAT
>JAZNLN010000046.1:0-2663 GCA_045579125.1 Ruminiclostridium sp. | reverse complement strand
ATATGTGGGACATGCGATATAGATTACTTTGCAGAGTATGAAAAAGTAGAAAACGCCGAGTTTTTTAAAGCGATAAATATAATGATATATGCAACAATAAATAATCCTCGTTTACCAATAGAGAGCGATAAATATTTGATGGAATTATTCGGAACTACAAAACTGATAGTTGATAAATATATTGCACATGTATTGCTGAATAAAAGCAAATCTGCGTACTATGAATTGTTGCCGGAAGAAATAAAAAAAGAAATATCTGTCGAGGAAATTTTAGGTTGATTTTTTGACAGAAAAGAAACAACGAATTTGGATTAAATCCCCCGTCCGTGCAGGACAGGGGGGGTTCTGCATATGAGGAAAAACTTGTCTTATGTAGTTCCTATTTTTGCAATCTATGAACAAACGCCTGCAAAATATGTTACAAAATGTCAAACCGCAATGAAATAATACAAATAGTAAACAAAAAACGCTTGACAAAGTGTGCTTTTGGGTGTATTATGTATACAAAGTAAGAAAAGTTATACCAAGTAAGAAAAGTAAAATGCAAGCAAATTTAATCTCATTTTGAACTGAAAGGAGTATTTATGGCAGGAAAAAGCAAGGACGGAAAAGGATATATCGGAATGGCGAAAATCGGTCCCAAGGGGCAGATTGTAATTCCGAAAGAAGTGCGTGACATGTTCGGGCTGGACGTAGGAGATTCGCTCATAATCCTCGCCGACGCCAAACAGGGAATCGCACTCCAGAGGCCGAATATACTGACAGGTATCGCAAATGCGATTTTCGGCGGAAAGGGAAAGGAAATGTATCCCGAGTACGACGAGGAGGATACAATGTATTTTGCAAACGAGGTCAAAAAAGCCATTGAGGAGGATGAAAATGGAAGCGATAAAAACGGTTAATCTTGTAAAAAGATACAAGAACAAAATCGCAGTTGACGGAATCAACCTCACGGTAAACGAGGGCGAGCTTTTCGCACTCCTCGGCGTAAACGGCGCAGGAAAATCGACGACAATAAAAATGCTGTCGTGCCTTGCGAAGATAACCGAGGGCGAGGCGTACATCATGGGCAAGAGCGTAAAAACCGACGCTCTCGCAGTAAAGCAGATTATGAACGTATCCCCGCAGGAAACGGCGGTTGCGCCCATGCTGTCGGTCAGAGAAAATCTTGAGCTTATCTGCGGCATATACGGCGACGACCGTGAAACCGCAAAAAAGAAAACCGATAAAACCATAAAGGATTTCAAAATGGAGGAAATCGAGAAGAGCAGGGCGAAAACCCTCTCGGGCGGCTGGCAGAGGCGGTTAAGTATCGCCATGGCTCTTATCACAGAGCCGAAAATCCTCTTTCTTGACGAGCCGACGCTGGGGCTTGACGTGCTCGCACGCCGTGAGCTCTGGAGGATAATCGAAAAGCTGAAAGGGAAAATGACGATAATCCTGACTACTCACTACCTTGAGGAGGCGGAGGCACTTTCTGACAGAATCGCCATTATGACAGGTGGAAAAATCCGTGCAGTCGGCACGGCGGAAGAACTGAAAAAGCTCGGCGGCTCGGACAATTTCGAGGAGGCGTTCGTAAATATTGCAGAGGAGGCGGCGGAATAATGAGAATCAAAGCGTTTGCAAGCAGAAATTTCAAGGAAATAATCCGTGACCCTCTGACGGTTGCTTTCGGAATAGGCTTCCCGATTGTACTTATCGTGCTTTTGTCGCTTATTTCGAACGGCATTCCGAGCGAAATTCCCGGTCCCGACGGCATAATGATAGAAAACGAGGCGGCGACGCAGTTTGCGATTGAAAAGCTTGCTCCGGGCGTAGTGGTGTTCGGACTTTCGTTTATATCGCTCTTTGCGGGCATGCTCATATCCAAGGACAGAACAAGCTCGTTCATGCTCCGTCTGTTCACGTCGCCGATGAAATCGGGCGGTTTCATTGCGGCGTACATAATCCCGCTTTTCCCCGTGGCAATTCTCCAGATGCTGATAACAATGCTGTTCAGTCTTGTCTTCGGGCTTGAGTTTTCGGCAAATCTGTTTATGGTTGTGCTTATGAACATTCCGACTGCGGTGATGTTCATAGCGATAGGTCTGCTGTGCGGCTCAATATTCAACGACAAGCAGGTCGGCGGTTTCTGCGGCGCACTTCTTACAAACCTTTCGGCATGGCTTTCAAGCACATGGTTTGACGTGTCCATGGTAGGCGGAGCGTTTGAGTTTATCGCCGAATGCCTGCCGTTTGTGCACGGCGTAAAGCTCGGCAGAGCAGTCCTTGCGGGCAATTATGCGGATATATGGGTTGATTTCGCATGGGTTGCGGCGTATGCGGTCGTGCTCATGGCGGCGGCAATTTTCGTGTTCAGAAAGAAAATGAACAGCGACGCTGTATAAAATCGTCGAAATATTACAAAATGTAAAACAGTCCGTTGGCTGCACGCTGACGGACTGTTTGATTTTTATTTTATATTTTCGGCGGCAAATGCTTCGAGGAGCTTTTTTCTTGCTTTCCAATCGGGCATTATTTCCGCAACCACGGCGTAAAATCGTGCGGAGTGGTTGGGCTGGACGAAGTGAGCGAGCTCGTGGGCGATGACGTAGTAAATGCAGTCGGCGGGGGCGTGTACCAGCTTCTTGTTAAGCGTTATTTTCGCCTTGTCGGGTCGG
>JAZNLN010000045.1:0-3013 GCA_045579125.1 Ruminiclostridium sp. | reverse complement strand
AAGGGGGGAACACCATACAATATGGCGATCGACAAAACAGTTATTCCGGAGAGTGACAGAGCCGTTACGATGGAAAAGCTCATTGCTCTCTGCAAAAACAGAGGCTTTATCTTTCCGGGTTCGGAGATCTACGGAGGACTCGCAAACACATGGGACTACGGTCCTCTCGGCGTGCTTTTCAAGAACAACGTAAAGCAGGCGTGGTGGAGAAAATTCGTGCAGGAGTCACCGTATAACGTCGGCGTAGATGCCGCGATCCTCATGAACCCGCAGACATGGGTTGCGTCGGGTCATATCGGAGGATTTTCCGACCCGCTGATGGACTGCAAGGCGTGCAAGACCCGCCACAGAGCCGATAATCTTATCGAGGACTTCGACGGCACAAATGTTGCAGGCTGGTCCAACGAGCAGATGACGGAATATATCAAGGAAAAGGGCATTGTGTGCCCCAACTGCGGAAAGGCTGATTTTACTGACATCCGTCAGTTCAACCTCATGTTCAAGACATTCCAGGGCGTAACCGAGGACAACAAGAGCGAGCTTTATCTCCGTCCCGAAACCGCACAGGGTATCTTCGTAAACTTCAGCAATATCCAGCGTACAACACGCCGCAAGATTCCCTTCGGCGTTGCGCAGATAGGCAAATCGTTCAGAAACGAAATCACTCCCGGCAACTTTATTTTCCGTGTCCGTGAGTTCGAGCAGATGGAGCTTGAATTCTTCTGCAAGCCCGGCACAGACCTTGAGTGGTTCGACTACTGGAGAAGCTACTGCAAGAACTGGCTCCTCTCCCTCAACATCAAGGAGGAAAACCTCCGCCTGCGTGACCACGACAAGGAAGAACTCTGTTTCTATTCAAAAGCTACCACTGACTTTGAGTTCATGTTCCCGTTCGGCTGGGGCGAGCTCTGGGGCGTTGCTGACAGAACTGACTACGACCTCACACAGCATATCAAGACCAGCGGTCAGAAGCTTGAATACTTCGACCAGGAAACAAACGAAAAGTATGTTCCCTACGTTATCGAGCCGTCGCTCGGCGTAGAACGTCTGTTCCTTGCTCTTATCACAGAGGCATACGACGAAGAAGCACTTGAGGACGGCACAACCAGAACAGTCCTCCATTTCCACCCCTACATTGCTCCCATCAAGGCGGCAGTTCTTCCGCTTTCGAAGAAGCTTGCCGAGCCCGCACAGGAGCTTGCCGACGAGCTTTGCAAATACTTCCCTGTTGATTATGACGATGCAGGCGCTATCGGCAAGAGATACAGAAGAGAGGATGAAATCGGCACTCCGTTCTGTATCACATACGATTTCGAGAGCGTTGAGGATAAGTGCGTAACTGTTCGTGAGCGTGACTCTATGAAGCAGGAACGTATTCCGATTTCGGAGGTTAAGGCATACATCGAAGAGCGCATTTCGTTCTGATATTTCAGAGCTTGCGAACTGCAAAATAAATAAATTGCCCCCCGTCGATAGGCGGGGGGTAATTTTCTTATATAAGTAAAAAATTTTTCTATAATTATTTGTAAATAATAGGAAGATACAATTAAAAATGATTTTTTAAATCGTCTCTTGATTTTTTATAAAAAATATGATAAAATGTACTTGCTACACAAACTGAATAATAAGGCAGGAGTATAATTTCTTTTGGGGAATAATATACCCTTTTTTCGCCATAATCATTTTTGAACAGGGTAAAACCGCAAATTCCATGAAATGATTATGGTAGAAATACTCTATGTCTATTTCAGTTTGTGTAGCAGCAATCGGGGTTTGCGTTTTTCGGTGCGTTAGCCTTGGTTGACGCACTTTTTTATTTTTTAGGAGGTTTTATGAAAAAGACATTGACAACAGTTTTGCTTTTGATTTTTTCTATATTTTCTGTTGCTTGCTCGGGAAATGTAACGAATGAAAAAACAAACAGCACAACAAAACAAGGTATTCCGACAACAACCGATGCTACGAGCTTGCAAATTGATGAAGCGAACGCTGCAAACAAAGATATAAGCTTAAATCTATCGGATATTGACTGGAAAGTGACCGAGGGTTTGATTAACGGCAAAAACACAGCAGTATTATCCTATACCAACAATTCGGATTTTACAATTACATCTGTAACAATGAAATTTGAACAAAAGGAAAATCTGACAGAATCGGATTTGTCGGTTTTTGATGAACACAAAGCCTTGTTTGAAATGTCCGAGGAAGAAGTAAGAGATATACATATTACAGCATGTAATGCGTACTTTACAGAAAGCGGTCAAACATCTGACGAAGCTCCGTGCAGTCTTGTCGGCTCTTTTAATTATTGTCATAATATGGAAGAATATAATCTTATGGAGCCGGTTGAAATTTCGGTATCCTATATTTACAATAATAAAAAGTATGGCATATATCACAATTACAAATCAGAAGAAACGACTGGTTTGTCTTCCGAAGGTGTTGAAATTTACGAGTGGTCAGAGAGTGAATTGGCACAGGCAGTTCCGAAACCTGAGTATGAAGTTGTGGAAATAAATGGAGATTATGACGAAACATACAGCTTTACAATTTATAACGCTTCCGAAGAAGACTACAACAGCTACAAGGAAAAGTGTATTGAAGCAGGATTTGCTCAAGACGCTGTCACAGATGAAGTTTTTACCTACGAGGCAAAAAATAGTAGCGGATATGTTTTAGAAATAGATTACAAGCCTTTTAATAAGTACAATTCACCGTGTCGTATTAGTGTTACTGTAAAAAAATAATTTTCTGACAATAGAATTATAATTCACCGAAAACATTTTCACTGTCAGATGATATTATTCAATTATGGAAATCCCCTTCCGTACAGGATAGGGGATTTTTGTTTGCAAAGTTCCTATTTTTGTAATCCGTGAACAAACGTCTGCAAAATATGCTACAAAACGTCAAAATGCAACTAAATAATACAAATAGTAAACAAAAAACGCTTGACAAAGTGTGCTTTTGGGTGTATTATGTATACAAAGTAAGAAAAGTTATACCAAGTAAG
>JAZNLN010000044.1:0-17748 GCA_045579125.1 Ruminiclostridium sp. | reverse complement strand
CCCAAATCAGATAAAACATTTTCCTCGGAGCGAAAGCCTATAAATCAAATGTGCGAAAGTTTAGGGGCGCTCTTTTCAAAGGGCGCAAAGGTGACCCCCAAAAAACAAGCTCCCGCTCCAAATCAGATAAAACACTATTTTCGGAGCGAAAGCTTATAAATTAAATGTGCAAAAGTTTAGGGGCGCCCTTTTTAAAGGGCGCAGATTTCCCCAAAAACAAGCTCCCTTTGTTTTTGGTGGCGCTTGCCCCCGAAATAACTGCGTTTCAAAACGACAAAGCCCGACAGCGTTCAGGACTGCCGGGCTGAATTTATACAGAAAGCTTCGGGCAATATCGGCGCACAAGCCGCTTATATAAGCCTGTTTTCGGTGTAGTACGCTATTATGCTCCGCTCACGATCCGTTTCAAGGTCAAAGCCCTTCAGCGTTATCCCCGACAGGTTCATAAGCTCCGCCGCACGGAGCTCGCCGAGCCTGCATCGGAAAACATATTTCCCGCCGCACACAAGCACAAAACAGCCGTCGATAATATTTATTGCGCCGCTGTCGCCGATTTTTATTTCCCTTGCGGTCTCGCTGTCACGCTCGCATGCGTATTTCAGCCCTCTCCTGTCAAGCTTTCTGAGCTCGTCAACGCTCATTCCGAGCTGTTTTTTCTTTTTTCCGAACATACTGCCTCCCGCATATCACGCCGCAGACGTACCCTGCGGTTAATTTTAAATGCTATCGTCGTAAAAGCCGAACTTTTCCATGTATTGATTATACCGCAAAGAAATGTTTTTTGCAACAGTTCGGAGCGCCGTGAGGCGATTTTGCAAAAAATCTCGTATCTGCTCGCAAATTTTTGGTGCAGATTAACAAAAAAGCTCTTGATTTTTGTTAGGTTATGTGGTATAATTATCGTATCTAATCTTACCCTTTTGAGAGGAGGGAGTCAATGAAATACGGAAAGAAGTATTTTGCTCTGTGTCTCGGAAATATAAGACACAGGGATTCCGCCGCAATAGCGAGATATTGCATGAACGAGGCAAACCAGAACGATGCTCTCGTTTATACGTTCAGCATGGACGAATTTGCCGACTCCCCATATGATGTTTACAGACTTGTTAATTTCAACGAAACTGATGGAATAATCATATTTACCCGCAGTATCAAAAACCCCGAAGCGATAAAGTACCTCATGTCAAAGGCGCAGGAAAAGGGCGTGCCCGCCGTTGCTGTTGACGGAAAGGTCGAGGGCTGTATAAACGTTGACTTTGCGTACGGAAGTGCGTTCGAAAAAATGGTAAAGCACGTTATCCACGAGCACGGATGCCGCAATATCTGCATGCTTGCGGGAATAAAGGACAATTCCTTCTCCGACGAAAGAATTGACGTTTATAGAAAGGTCCTTGAAGAAAACGACATCGAATTTGACAGCGATAAGGTCTTTTACGGCGATTTCTGGCGTGAGCCGACGCTCCGTGCCATGGACGAGCTGTTCGGCCGTTTCGGAGAGCCGCCCGAGGCGATAGTCTGCGTAAACGACTCAACTGCCGTTGCGGTTTGCGAGGCGCTGGACAAGAGAGGGTACAGCGTGCCCGACGACGTTATCGTAACGGGATTCGACGGAATATATGAGGGCGAAAACTGTATCCCCTCAATATCGACCGCAAAACAGGACCTGGAGAGCGCCTGCGTTATCGCAGTAGACATCCTTCTCGGCAAAAAGGAAAAAGAGGACGTTTCAATCTCGTTTTCGACCGAGTACAGACAGTCGTGCGGCTGCATGCGCAGAAGAACGGTTGACCGCAACCAGATAGTGACGAGGCTCACAACGGAGCTTGCGAACTGCTACGATTTCGACGAATTTATCTCCACGCTCAACGACAAGGTCATAACCTCAAAGAACATGCGTGAGGCGACCGAGGCGATAGAGGAGTATTCATTTGAGCGTTCGTTTGTCTGCATAAACAAGAGCTTTTTCAACTTTTCGAGCAAAATGAGCTACAACACCGACCGTCCGTTCGACGACGAGCTTATTGTAATCTCGCACAAGGACAGAACGAAGTTCTATCGGGGCGAAACTGTCGAGCGGAGAAAACTGCTGCCCGAGGAAACAGGGGACAGGAAAATCAAGGAATTTTTCTATGTTTTCAGCACGGTCAAGTTCGTTGACAAGGTGCTCGGTTACGCCGCAATTCCGATTTTCATTGATAATATGTACTATTACAGCTTTGAAAAATATCTTCGTACGCTGGCGCAGTCGCTGACGATGCTCCATTCGCAGCAGCACATGGAGTACCTGTTCTCTCACGACCCCCTCACGGGGCTGTTCAACCGCCGTGGATTTTTCCGCCGCCTGGAGGAGCTTATTGCGAAGAACTCCGACAGCGATTATATGCTTAATATATTCTCGTTCGACATGGACAATCTGAAAACCATAAACGACACGTTCGGACACAACGAGGGCGACTTTGCAATCAAAGCGGTTGCGGAATCGCTTGACATTGCCGCAGAGGGCAGACAGTTCGCCATCGCCCGTTTCGGCGGCGACGAATTTATCGCCGCATGCATAGAATTGCCCGACGGAGAGCCGTGCGAGGAGTACATAGTGCGTTTCAGAGATGAAATCTGCCGTATAAACGCTATTTCCTGCAAGCCGTACAAGGTTGCGGTCAGCAGCGGATACAGCTCGGCGAAGATAACCGCAAACCTTGTGACAGAGGACGTTATCCGAACAGCCGATATGATGATGTACGCCGACAAGGCGGAAAACAAGCGCAGCGCCGCAAGAGAGAATGCAGCGCCGCAGGAATAAACGAACAAGACGAAACCGTCGGACTGGCAGTCCGACGGTTTTTTTAGGCTCACGCCGTTTGGGAATATGCGTCTGCGGGGCAATCAGCCTGCCGCATTCAGATAAAGATTCGCATAATATGCGTCGAGGTCGTAGTTGCTTTTGAAATATTCCAGCGAATAATCCGAACTGAGCGAAGCTTCCCAGCACACCTCGGCGCCCTCCATGCAGTCAAACGCCTCTCTTATGCAGGCGCAGAGGTACGACGCTTTGAGCTGCATGTTCTTGCTTGCGAAGTAGTCGGGGAGGGGCACGGTGTCCGAAATGAAGATATGTTCGAATATCCGTGCGATGTCCTCGGTCATGTAAGAGGTGGCGTAGCCGTCGACAAAATATACGTCGTCAAGCGCCATTTCGCCGCCCTCGTAGTAGTTGGAGCCCACATAGTCGGTCGCTCCGAAGCCTGTTGTTTCGCCGTTTTCATCGGTGTATGCGTACACATATTCAAAGCCCTCGGGGTTGAGCATGGGCCAGCGTTCGAATGCCTCCAGCGGCTCGCCGTAGCCCCACGCATCACGCTCCGTTATAACGCTTTCGATAGCGTGCATAAATTCGTGCGCAATAGTCTGCTCTATGTCGGTGCCTGCTATGTCAACGACAAGGACACGCCTGTTCGTATTTTCGAGGAAGGTAAAAGCGGCGGCGTCGCTTATGGACTCGCTCTCGTTCGGGTCGGGGATTATCCGCCCCGTAAGGTATATCGAAATCTCGCCGTCGCTGCCGTAGCCGTTTTTCAGCTCCTCAAAAAAGCCGTCGGGGAATTTCGAGCAGAAACGCTCAACCGTTTGCATAGCGCTGTATATCAGCCGTTCGTTCGTTTCCGCAACAACGGCGTAGCCTGTAAAATAAGCGACTCCGTCAGTGCCGTAATGCACGTCAATTCCGTATTCGTCCTTTATTTTCTGCGCAAGCTCGTCCGCAAGCTGTCCGTAGTCGCTTTCCGTCAATATCGGGAAATCGGATTTTTCGGGAGTCTTTTCCTCGGGCGTCCACAGGTAAACGCCGCTTTCCGTGTTCATTCCGCCGCCGAAGCATACGCTTTCGCCGAATTCCGCCGCACGGTAAATATCGCCGCAGGGGAAGGAAATGTCGGTTTCCGCAACGCATGCGCCCGTTTCGAGGGAGTATGCCTTTATCGAAACGTTTTCTTCGTCACAGCGGGAGAAGTAGATATTTTTATTTCCGCTTACGGTGGCGGTGAATACAGTGTTGTAGCCGACAGGATAGCTGAACGATTTTACCATATTGGGCTCGTTCTTGCTGTATATGCTGATTTTGCCGAGCTTGCTGTCGTCATAGACTATGTTATCGCCGAAAAACATGGTTTTCGCAGGGTCGTCGATGTTCAGTCCGACGGTTTCGCCGCTGTCCGTGTCCCATAAAAACAGGCGGTTTTTCCAGTTCTCGTCGGACGCCGTTATCGCCAGCTTGCTGTCCGGGATGCCGCCCGCTATGTACGAAATCGTGTGCCCCTCAATTTCGGGCAGCTCCTTTTCCTCAAGCGACAGCCTGCCGCCGTCGTCAACTGTTGCGAGGGTTATTTTGCCGTTGTCAAAGCCCTGCACTGCGACTGTGTCCTCGTCCGTCGGGTACAAGGAGAGCCATATGTCGGGGTTTTCCGTAAAGGAGTGCTCGCAGGTCTTGTTCAGCGACTTGTCGTAAATCGTGAGCTTGCATTCGGAGGCGCTCATAACCGCAAGGTGTCCGTTTACTGCGTAGCCCTCGGGATAGTCGTACAGCTCATTTGTCAGGGCTATTTCCTTTCGTTCGCCCGTTTCCAGGTTCAGCACAGCGGCAAACGAGCCTTCTGATGGGTAATCCATGTCCGGGGTTATCTTGGAGTAGACCACGGCGAGCGTTTTCTTGTCGAGCGCAACTACCGAGTTCGGCGAATAATCAAAGCCGTCAAGCTTGAAAAATCCGTCGCTTATTTCCTCGGCAAAGTCGGTTATTTCCGCCGTCGGGGCAGTTGTCGGCTCGGTGCTTCCGAACAGGTCGGCGGACTGCGCCGTTGTTGTGTCCGTGGTTGTGGTTGATGATGTGTTTTGTGTCGTATCCGTGGGAGTATTTCCGCTGCAGCCGCACAGCAGCATAGCCGCCGTCAGCAGAGCGATTGTTTTTTTCTTGCTCATATTGACTCCTTTTCTGCTTTTTCGGACTGCACGTCCGAAATGCGTTTTTTCCTCTCCGTTTATATTCCTCTGCCTCTTACGGCAGTCAACACATATGCCCATAGGCGAAACCTATGGGCATAAATGCTTTAATTACCAGATGTCGGGATACATAGCCTCAATATCGGCGATGTTCTTCTTAACCTTTTCTTCCATTTCCTTGAGTTCGGCCTTACGCTTGGGGGAAATAAGGGTCTTTCTCATTTCCGCACGGATTTCGTTAAGCGTATTGCGGAGAGGATAAATCTTCTTCTTGTAAGCCTCTCTTCTTTCTTCCTTGGTCTGACGTTCCTTTCTCGCTCTTTCCATTTCCTCACGGAGACTTCTTTCGGCGTCAAGGCGCTGTCTTTCCTCGGAAATACGTTTCTTTTCAAGCTCAATATTCTGAACGATAGCGGCGTTGTAGCTCTCGTACATCAGCTTCTGCTCGGGGGAGGCGAAACGAATAGCCTTTATGTAGTTCTTATCGTTGTCGATAGGCATGGGGAGGGACGCAAGCTGTTCCTCGCTCGTGAGCTCAAATTCGCACAGGAGCTTGCCTATATACGCACGGGATTCTTCAATGTCGATGTCGAGGATTTTTTCGAAATAGCTGTTGGCGGTTTCAAACTCGCCGTCCTCAATAAAGAGGTATGCACGCTTTACAAGGTTTTCCTTGTTTGCGGCGGTAGCGGTAACGATTGTTTCGGGGTCAACCGACGCAGATTCGGGACGGAGTATCGACTCAACCTTGTCCGCAATTTCACGCAGGAACTCCATTTCGCACATATCGTATCCTTCGTCCAGCCACACAAGCTCCTCGGGGAGGTCCTGGAAGCTTATGGCTTCGGAGCGGATAACGGGGAGAACTGCTCTTTCAAGCGCAGTTCCGTCCTCTGCCGTCAGAGGAGTCGAGAGCGACTCAAAGTAGCTTCTTACTATAAAGTTCATCTTGCCGTCACGGCAGTCTGCCTCGTTGTTGAAGCACGCAACCATAACACGGCAGTTTTCGATAGCGGACATAAGGTGCGCCGCCTTTTCGGTTTCGTCCATGTCCTTGAGGGTTACGGGAGCGTAGAACACGCTGAGCTCAAGGCTCTTGAGGCGCTGATAAATCTTTTCCGCCTGGAGGTCGTCGTCGGGGTTGTCGCACTCCTTCGAGCATACCATAACGTCATATTTCACGGGGTTTGCAAAGATTGCGTTCGCAACTTCGACAGCCTCGCATATCGCTCTGCCCGCAAGCTCGTAATCTGCGTGAGCCTCCTGCTCGGAGTAGTAAAGCGCAGACTTGTAGTCGGTGTTGTCCGTAAGGGGCTGGATTTTTGTGGTGTTGACATGGCACACGGGCGTTCTCGTGCTGTTGGATTTGAGGTACTTGACGCCGTATGTGCAAAGCAGTCTGTTCCAGTATGCCTCGGGGTCCTCGGGGTTTTCCTCGATTTCCTCGGAGGCGAACAGAGCCGCTCTCTCAAAGTCGAAAATCGTTCTTAAATAGTTGGCACGGTTGAGCTTTTTGCCGTCGGATTTCGGATGGAACACCGACGCTCCGCAGCTTACGCAGCTTTCGTCGCCTATTGAAGCTTCAACGCCCGAGGAAACGGGGTTTCCGCATATTCTGCATACAAGTTCGTTCTTGATCATTTTCGTACTGCCGCCCGAAAGCGAGGCGGCCCCTCCTTGTGTATATTGGCGTGAGCCTGCGGCGTGCAGCCGCTTATGCGCTGTGTCCGCAGCGCCGAAAATAGCATATATACTCACGATAATTACTATAAGTATATCCCATATTTAACTCCTTGTCAATGTCGGCGGCCTTGCTTTGGTTATATTCACATTTATTTTTGTGCAATATGATAAATCAGGAATAATGTCCGCCCTCACGGCGGAGGCGGGCGCCTTTGCGAGTGTAGCATTACGCACAAAAAAGTACCGTGAATATTCTACACGCAAACATTAAAAACGCTCTTGTAATAAGTCGTATGCGGTGGTATAATATATTATGTACATTCACAGCAGTTATCAGCAGAAAGGACTTCGGAATGAACACAAAAGAAATTTTATTTTCGCTTTCCAATGCGGTCGGCGTGTCGGGCGACGAAGAAATCGTGTGCCTTGCCGCAAAAAAACTACTTTCGAGATACACTAAAAACGTCACAATCGACGATTTTAACTCCGTAATCGGCTTTATCGGCGACAAGGATAACGGAAAACCGACGATTCTGCTTGACGCACATATCGACGAGGTCGGGCTGGTCGTGTCGTATATCGACGACAACGGCTTTATCCGTGTGTCGAACTGCGGCGGTATCGACAGGCGTGTCCTCGCCGCACAGAGCGTCACCGTATGGGGTAAGGAACGTGTAAGAGGCATTATTTCGACCCTCCCGCCGCACGTTAAAACCGACGACGCAAAAACAATGGAAATCGACGAAATCGTTATAGATACAGGCTACCCCGCCAACAAGCTCAGAAACCTCGTTTCCCTCGGCGACAGAATCGTCATCGACGGAGAGGCGGCGGAGCTTGCGGGAACACGGGTCTGCACCCGCTCGTGCGACGACCGCAGCGGCATGGTTGCCGTAATCGGAGCGCTTGAGGAGCTGAAGGACGAGTTCGACAGCCTGCCGTTCAATATAGCGGTAAGCTTTTCGTCGCAGGAGGAGCTTGGCTGCCGTGGTGCGGAAATTGCGTCGTTTATCGTAAAGCCCGCCGTGGCTATCGCCGTTGACGTAAGCTTTGCGCTCGCTCCCGACGAAAAGGAATACGAGTGCGGCAAGCTCGGAAAGGGCGCTATGATAGGCTACGCTCCGTCGCTCAACAGGGAAATCTCCGAACGCCTTAAAAAGCTTGCGGAGGAAAAGGAAATCGCATACCAGACCGAGGTCATGGGCGGCTCCACAGGCACCAACGCCGACGTTATATCTACCGTCAGAGGCGGCGTTAAAACAGGACTTATCTCAATTCCCGAGAAATACATGCACACTCCCGTAGGAGTTGTCGATACAAACGATATTGAGGCTGTTGCCGCACTTATTGCGGCGTTTATAAGAGGAGGTGCTGACATTGCTTGATATAATCAACGAGCTTTCGGTGCTTAACGGAACGAGCGGCGACGAAAACGCCGTATCCGAGTTTATCCGCAGCAAGATACCCGAAAAATGCAAGGTCATGGTTGACAAGCTCGGCAATATAATCGTTGTCAAAAAGGGCAAGAACAGACCGAACAAGAAAATAATGCTCTGCGCTCATATGGACGAGGTAGGCTTTATAGTAACCAATATCACGAACGACGGCTATCTCCGCTTTGCGGCAGTCGGCGGCATTTCGCCCTCCGCAGTATTCGGCAGGCAGGTGTGCTTTGCCAACGGAACGGTCGGCGTAATCGGCGGAAAGGCAGTTCATCACCTCTCCTCCGAGGAAAAGGGCAAGCAGCCCAAAATAGAAAATCTCATGATAGACATAGGCGCAGAAAGCAGGGAGGAGGCCGAAAAGCTCGTTTCCCCCGGCGACTACTGCTATTTCAGAAGCGAATTCTTTACTTTCGGCGACGGCTATGTCAAGGGCAAGGCGCTTGACGACCGTGTAGGCTGCGCTATTCTTCTTGACATGATAAACTGCGATTTACAGTACGACTGTGCGTTTGTTTTCAGCGTACAGGAGGAAATCGGAGCAAGAGGCGCAGGCACCGCCGCTTATTATGTGCGTCCCGATATGGCGATAGTGATTGAAACGACGACCGCATGCGACTATGCGGGGGTCGAGGACGAAAAGCGGATTTGCACGCTCGGCGACGGCTGCGTGGTTTCGTACATGGACCGTTCGACAAGCTACGACAAGGAGCTTTACCGTGCGGCGTTTGAGATAGCGAAGAAGAACAGTCTGTCGGTACAGACAAAGACAATGGTTGCGGGCGGCAACGACAGCGGCAGTATCCACCGTGCGGTCGGCGGAATACGCACAATCGCTCTTTCCGTGCCCTGCCGTTATCTGCACACCGCCTCAAACGTAATCAAGGAATGCGACATCGCAGACACGAGAATACTTGCGGAAAAAATGCTTGAGCATATGGCTATGCTATGATAAAACAGGTTTCTGACGCTGACGGACTGGACGAAAGCCGTGTAACCGACGGAAAGGCGGCGGCGCTTTTCCGTGCATACGGCGGCGGTACGGACTTCTGCCGCTTTTACAGGCAGGACGACGCACTCCTCGTCGCAGTCCTTGACAGCGATTATGTAATATGCACCGTCGGCGGCGACCCCGATTTTGAGGAGCTTGCCGCTTTTGTGCGTATAAACGGATTCAATTCGCTGCTTGCGGAGGAGGACGTCTGCTCGGGGCTTGAAAAAAACGGGCTTGAGGCAGAGTTCGCCCGAGAGGCGCTTATGGAGTACCGTGGCGGGTACATTCCCGCTCCGACGGAGAAAAATCCGCCTCTGGACGATGTGTATGCCATTCTGAAATCCTCGTTCGGGGACATTCCCTACGAACCGTGGCTGCTTGACACCTCGCACAGGATAAGGCACGGCGTTTCGGACGTGTACGTTCTCGGCAAATCGACCTGCACGGTCCTTTTCGACCACGGCGGGTACGCCTTTGTGACGCAGGTGGCAACCGCACCCGAGGAAAGAGGCAAGGGTTCGGCAAAAAGACTTTTGCAGTCTGCGGCGGGGGAATGCTCGCTGCACGCAAAGACAAGGCTGGTATGCCGTGAGGCGATAATTCCGTTTTATGAAAAATGCGGTTTTGAGAGAATCGGAACGGTTTGCCGCATATATAACAAATAAAAAAAGGACAAAAGAAAATGAGCTGTTACTTCAATATTGACAAAAGACTTGAAATTCTTGCGGCGGCGGCAGAGGAAAAGGCTGCGGCCGCATTTGCACGGACGGAGCACACCTGCCGCTGCAACAGTGAAAAGGTATTAAAGGCGTTCATTGACAATCACGTCAGCGAAATGCACCTCAAGGGCACGACGGGCTACGGCTACGACGACGTCGGCAGGGATAAGCTTGACGCAGTTTTTGCGCAGGTGTTCGGCGCCGAGGACGCACTCGTGCGGCACACGTTCGTAAACGGCACGCACGCCATTTCGACGGCGCTTTTCGGCGTGCTTCGTCCGGGCGACCTTATGCTTTCGATGACAGGCAAGCCCTACGACACATTGCAGGAGGTAATTTTCGGGGAAAAGGGCGGCTCTCTCCGTGAGTTCGGCGTGAAGTACGACCAGATAGACCTGCTCTCCGACGGCAGAGTGGATTTCGGCGCAATCCGTGAGCGGGCGAGAGCCTGCAAGGTTGCTTACATACAGCGTTCAAGAGGATATTCCACACGTCCCGCCATCACCGTTTCGGAAATCGGCGAAATGGTTGACGCAGTAAGACAGGTAAACCCCGAGGCGATTATCGTTGTCGACAACTGCTACGGCGAGCTTGTTGAACGTGTCGAGCCGACGGACGTGGGCGCAGACCTTATTATAGGCTCGCTCATAAAAAACCTCGGCGGCGGCATCGCCGAAACGGGCGGCTATATAGCAGGCAAAAAGGAGTACGTCGAGCTTTGCGCATACCGTCTGACAACGGTCGGAACGGGCAAGGAGGTCGGCTGCTCGCTTAATCAGAACAGGGGAATGTACCTCGGTCTTTTCAACGCCCCCGCAGTCGTTGCGGCGGCGGTCAAAACCGCAATTTTTGCGTCGGCGTTCTTTACCGAGCTCGGCTACGAAATACTCCCCGCATACGACGATTACCGCACGGATATTATTACGGTGCTGAAGCTCGGCGGTGAGGAGGCGCTGACGGCGTTCTGCGAGGGCATTCAGTCGGGAAGCCCCGTTGACAGCTTTGTTACTCCCGAGGCCTGGGACATGCCCGGGTACGACAGCCGTGTAATCATGGCGGCGGGCGCATTTACCATGGGCGCCTCAATCGAGCTTTCCGCCGACGCTCCGATAAGAGAGCCGTATGCGGCGTGGCTCCAGGGCGGGCTTACCTACGATACGGGCAGAATGGGCGTAATCCTTGCGGCGCAGAGAATGCTTGAAAAGGGTCTTATTAAGCCCGAGGTCTTTGAAAAGAAAGGAATATAGATATGATAAGAAGTATGACAGGCTTCGGCAGAGAGCACGCTGTTCTCGGAGGCTATGATATAACGGTAGAAATACGCTCGGTAAATTCAAGATACTACGAGTTCACGGCAAAACTGCCCCGCTCGTATATGTACCTTGAGGAAAAGCTGAAAACCCTGCTCAACGGCAAAATCAGCCGAGGCAAGGTCGAGGTAGGCGTGTCCCTTTACAATATCCAGAGCAAGGAAACCCTTGTAACGGTAAACAGGGTAGTTGTGGAAAACTATGTTACAGCCCTGCGTGAAGCAAGAAACGAGTTCGCCCTGAAGGACGACCTTGCGCTGTCGGATATTTTCAGCATGACGGACGCATTCAACGTGGTGCGTGCGGATGTTGACGAGGAGGCAGTGTGGGAAGCGGTAAAGACCGTCGCAGAGGGTGCGCTGGACAAGTTCGTGGCTATGCGTGAAACCGAGGGCGCACGAATGAAGGCGGACGTGCTTGAAAAGCTGGCGGGGATTGAGGCTATGGTCGGCGAGGTCGAGAAATATTCCCCCGACAACGTCAGAGCGTACAGAGAAAGACTGTTCGACAAAATGTCCGAAATCCTCGGCGAAAAGCAGATTGACGAGCAGAGAATACTCCTTGAGGCGGCGATATTCTCCGAGAAAACCGCAGTCGACGAGGAAACCGTACGTCTCCGCAGCCATTTCGCACAGTTCAGGGAAATGCTTGAAAACGAAAGCATTGTCGGAAGAAAGCTGGATTTTCTTGTTCAGGAGCTTAACCGAGAAACCAACACAATCGGCTCAAAGGCGCAGGACCTGCGTATTACGAGAATTGTCGTTGACATAAAGAGCGAGATTGAGAAAATCAGAGAGCAGATTCAGAACATCGAATAACACGAAATAAGCAGGGACGCCTGTTTATAATACATTGAAAAGGAGAAAGAAAATGATAAAAAACAACGGAGGAGTAATTAAGGTTCTTGGCATTATTTCGGGAGTAATAGGAGTTTTGCTGTGCATGACTTTAGGCATAATCATGCTTGTTGAGGGAGCAGAGGCAGGAAAAAGCTACTATTCGTCCTCGCAGGGCGGCGTGATGATTATGTACGGACTCATTATTATGATTCTCGGTACATTTTCCAGCATTGTCAGCGGATTTTTAATTCACGGTTTCGGTCAGCACCTCATCAACTCCAGCATTACTGCATATCATGCACAGGGCGGCGCACCCCAGCAGACATATGCACAGCCCCAGCAGGGCTACTACGCACAGCCCCAGTACTACAACGAGAACAAGTAAGTACATAAAAACGCCCCGCATCAGTGCGGGGCGTTTCCTTATGACCAGTCCTCTTTTCCGTCCCTGTGCTGTTTGAGAGCGGCAAAGCGCAGCAGCTGCTTGCGGGAGGAGATTCCGAGCTTGGCGTAGATGTTCTTGTTGTGGTATTTGAGCGTATTTTCCGTTATATGGAGCTGTTCTGCAATTTCCTTTGCGGACTTGCCCGAAAGATAGAGCTCGTATATTCTGTACTCGGCGGGAGTGAGCATGCCGAGGTTTTCGACGAAGAAATTATATTCCTCGGGCACGATTTCCTCGCTGTGCTTTTCGGAGAGGCGGTCGATTTCGCTTTTTGCGAGCTCGTATTTTTCCGCCGCACGCTCGTATTCCGCTTTTGCACGGCGTGCCTCCTCCTCGGCGTAAGCACGGGCTTTTTCGAGGTCGCCGAGGCGTTTTTCGTAGTCGTTGTCACGTTCCTCAAGAAACGTGAAAAGGTCGTCTATTTCACGGATACGGAGCTGTTTGCCGTAATCCTCGTTGGTTTTGACCTGCTCAATTTTTCTGATAATGGGTGTGACGTATTTTTTGCTGATAAAAACGCAGCAGATTGCCGCAAGCACAGCCGCAATCAGAAAGATAAGGGCAATGTTTAACTGCCCTTTGCGGACGAGACTATCGTACTGCGTGCGGGGGAGCATGACCGCCACGCTGAATTTTTCGCCGCCGAGCGGTATTTCCTTTGTCAGCCCGACGCATTCCTCGTTGCCGAAGCTGAATATCTGCGAGCCGTTTTTCTGCGTTATCGTCAGGCCGTTTTCCATGCTGTTGTATCTTGCTGAGCTGAACTGACCCGAGCGCACGACGTCCTGTTCGTCGAGCAGACCGTATATTTCCGTGCCCCAGCGGCCGCCCTCCGTCTTGTTCGACAGGCGGAACAGCAGGTCGCTTATTTCAAAGCCGCACACGCCGATAATCGTGTCATTGCGGCCGTATATGGGGACGTAGATGTATCTTGCCCGCTCCCATGTGTCGGGGATTCCGACTGCGGAGCTGAGCGCATAATGCGTGCCGTCGGAGAAAATGTCGCCGCATTTTTCAAAAAAGTCGGTGCGGCTCTCGTTTTTCCAGCCGCTGTGAAAATTTATCCCTCTGCTTTTTCCCGTAGCGAACGAGCCTCGGTAGATGGAAAAATCGTTGTTTACGGTGTTTTCGGAGCACAGGTTGATGTATTTGAGGTAAATCCCGCTGTAAAGTCCGTCCGAGCCGCTGCCTGCGGTAGTGTTGAGGATACAGAATGCGCCGCTTGCGGGTGCAACCTGCATGTTGAGGTAAACCGAGTCGTACAGCCTGTTCTGAAGCTCGTCAAGCATATCGGGGCTGTTTTTCAGGTCGTCAAATCTGACGCCGTTTTCGGTCAGATAATCACGCACGGACTCCGAAAGCTGTCCCGAAAAGGATATGGCGCACGCCGCCAGCTCGTCGCACTCACGCTCAATCCTGTCCGAGCAGGCGGAAAGGCGTGAGCCGAGGTCGTTCATAATCTGTCTGTCGGTCGGGTTGAGAATGCCGAAAAAGCTGAGCAGAACGACAATAACCGCCAGAAGCAGGCAAACCGCCGAGAAAACGTATATCGCAAATCTTCTCCGCATGGACAGCCCTTCCGCCCGTGACTGCTTTATGAGGGTTTTTATGTCGAGGTATTTCAGTATATTCATAGCGCTTACATATCCTTGTCCGAAAGCATTTTAATCTCCTCAAGAGATACGGCGGCAAGCTCGCCGAGAACGGTCTGTCCGTCCTCTCCGCCCGCTGTACGCTCGGCGTACTTGTTCCGTGCGGATTTCAGCACCAGCTTGACATTCTGTTCAAATCGGCTCTGAATATCGGACGCATTTTCGTAAACGGGCAGGGAATACAGCGTGTAGCTGTCCGTCATCCCGCTCATCATTTCGTAAAGCTCACGGTACCGTTCGTTTGCGGCGGAGTCTGCGCCGGCGAAAAGCTCGCCGAATGCCTCGTCCGTTACGGGGAGATAGCCTGCGCTTGTAACGAAGCGGAGATTGTTTTCCTTTTCCGTAAGCCACTTCGCAAAGATGTATGCGCCGTAATTTTTACGTTCGTCCTCGCTTTTGACGGCGAAAAGTCCTCCGCCTCTGTGAACTGCGGCGGGAGCGTCCTCGGAAAATGCCGGATACGGCAGAGTGAGCGACGTAATCTCCTCGGTCGTGTTGTCGGGGTAGAATACCATTTCGGGCTGATACAGAACGTCGGCGGTCGAGCCGATATTCGAGATTATTTCGACGGTTTTCCAGCGTGAAGCGGCGTATCCGTCGTCAAGGCAGATTCCGCCGAGGATTGCCGCCCTGCTCAGCGGGAGCCACACCTTTTCGAACGCCTCGTCGCCGAGATTAAGCCTGCCGTCCTTTATGAACTCGCCGCCGTACGCCTTCATTCCGATATATGCGTAGTTGTAAAAATCGTTTATCTGCGTGAAATCCTGTCCGCCCGACCACTCGTAATATGCGTTTGCTGCATTGAGAAAGCCGTCGACGGTGCCGAGCTCATCGGCTGACACACCCGATTCTGCACTGAATCTGTCGAACAGGGTCTTGTTTACGAACAGACCCTCCGAGGATTTCGCTATCGGCAGCATAAGCAGTCTGCCGTCGAAATAGCCCTCCGAGATAAAATCGTCCCTGAACGGCGACAGCTCCTCCTCCGAAAAATAATCGCTCCAGCAAAGGAGCTTGTCCTTTCCCGCAATTTCCGCCACCCTCGGGTACGCCGTAAACAGGTCGGGGAGTTTATCCGTTCCCGGCTCTCCGTTCGCCGACGCAGAAATTGCGGCGTCGATTGCCGACGAGCTTGTTACTGAAACAACATTTACCGTTACGCCGTTTTCTCTGCCGACGGTGTCGTTGAACATGTCGATTGCGTCGTTGAGGGGGGATTTGGTCTGACTGCCGTAAACGTGCCACATCGTGAGCGTTACGGGATTGTCGGCGTCGGGCTTTGTCCTGTCCGAACAGCCCGCCGTCAATGCCGCAGACGCAAGCAGTGCAAATGCCAAAAATACTGATACCAATTTTTTCATTATATATTCCCTTTCGGTTTTCTGCGGTTTTCGGGCGTTTTTGACCCTTTCCTACCCTTTTTCCGTAAAAAGGGTAGTGCAGAAAATTACGGATTTTGTTATAATTATTACTGCAAGGGTTGAAGAGAGTATATATCCTGCCGTGGTATGGGTGCTCGTAAGTTCCTGTGGGTGCGCCAACAGTCACAGGAACCGCCCGACAATAATTTTAACACATTTTACCCCATTAAGTCAAGATTGACAGTAAAGGAGAACGCTATGAACTACATAGGAAAATGGAAGCTGCATTCCGTAATGACTTTTACGGACGATGATAAGGCTTTGTATCTCTCCCCCGAGGAATATCTCAAATCGCCTATGCCTTATGTTGACGAAACCGACGAGGAAGCGGTGGCGGACGAGATAAACGAGCGCAGAAAAATGATAGGCACGATGATAAAAATCTGCGAGGACGGAAAGCTGTATATGCTTATGTCTCTCCCCGAGGACATTCCGCAGGAGGAAGTAGACAAGGCCGTTGCCGCAGGCATTATCAAGCTTGTTGACGGCGCAATAGCAGACGAGCCCATGGCATGGGAGCTCCGTGACGGCGAGTTTTGGTTTGACACGGGTATTGAGGGCGAGGTCTACGAAGAAAAGGTAACCAGCTGGGTAAAGCCCATTGACGAAAACGGCTTTTTCAACTTTATGAATTTCAGATTTATCAAGGAGGACTGACAAATGGGATTATTTGATTCACTTATGAAATCGGCGGGCAACGCCGTAAAGAGCGAGGCGGCAAAGGCTGTAAGCAATGCTGCGTCGTCGGTAGGAAAGGGCAGAAACCACACGGAAAGCTTTACATTTTCCGCTATTCCCGCCGGCACGGCGGAATTACAGGCGCTCCCCGAGGCGTCGCTTGACTCCGCATTCAAGACCGCTGCGCTCACGATTCTCGCTCTTTGCGCATACGAAAAAAGCCCCGACACATGCTTTGAAATGCTGAATTTCCTCAAAGGCCCCGCCGAGGTCAGCACATATGAAAAGGGCTTTATAAAGGAACGTTTAAGCGGCAAATTCTACAAGGTGTATTCGTTCTTTGACGGCGCTACGCCCGAAAACAACTATCAGCCGACCACTCCCTACACAATAAAGGTAAGCGAAAATCCTTACTCGTTTGACGAGGAAAACTGGGCTACGCTGTACGTTACAAGCGGCGGCGCAGACAATCCCCGCCCGATTAAGTTCAGAAAAAAGCCGTCCACAGGTCAGTGGTTCTTAAATGATATTCAGTGTCTTGCGGATATTCGTGTGCCCGTTGAGGCTGACCCCTGGGCATAAGAGCGAGTTTTAGTCCCGTGCAGGGACAAAACGGGGGCCGCACCCATTTTCGGAGAGGGTTATTATACATGAAATTTAAAAAAGAGTGCGGCAGCTCGTTCCGCTCGGAAGCATGGACGGTCTGCTATGACTGCAATGGGCAGATATTATGGAGATACCTGAATTCAGGCGATGATAAAGGAGTTTTACGATGTTTCGTTCAAGTCATAACAGCGAAATCACATATATCTTTACCTGGGGCAAGCCTGTGCGGATTGAGGGCACGGGCGAGTTGTGCAGAGAGGACGCCAACATTGGCAAAGACGGCTGGCCCGGGGAGTACAGCGCCCTGCACATCTGCGGCGGTATCACCGCAATAAAAAGCGGGTACCTTGAACAGTTCCGAATGCTGAAAATACTCGTCCTTGACAGTTCTGTCGAAAGAATAGAGATGACAGACGAGCTGGGGGAGATGCTCAAAGAAAAGGAAGTCATTATCCGAGGCATGTATAACACCTTCGCAGAGCGCTTTGCGGCGGAAAACGGACTGGCTTTCGTCCACAAGGACATTTACCTCGGTATACAGCACAGCGAGGAGCACGACGAATCAAGAACGGTCACTCTGCATTTTACGCAGTCAGGCGACATGGAGCTCCTGTACGAGGATTTCTGCGTCGGCGCTTCGGCGGGAAACACCATAGGAGGAGAATTTACAAGACAAATGCCCAAGGATTTCCGTAAGGGATGCACGCCCGAGGAGTTTGCAGACATGATGCCCTCGGCGTACAGCGAGCAGATTATGAAAAACGCAGAGCTGAAAGCATTTCTTGAAGCATATGCAGAAAGATAGCTTGGTATTTATAAGAAACAGCCAACCCCGCAGTCACAAAAGGCGATAGCCATAAAGAAGTAACTCCAGAGAAGAAAACGTCTTCTCTGGAGTTTATTTTATATTCAGTTCGACAAATTGGAATTTGTCATTTCGTCAAACTGAAATTTTTCTTTTATTTCA
>JAZNLN010000043.1:0-2579 GCA_045579125.1 Ruminiclostridium sp. | reverse complement strand
GAAAATTTCTTTCACTGTCTCTCTGTCGGCGGTCACTTCTTTGATGACGTGCTCCTCGTCCCCAAATGCGGTATTATCGTCCTCCGCCACGTCCTCTGTAATACACAGCTCATAAACCGTTCTCGGGGCATAGGGATCTACCACGAGTCCGTGGTCGCCTTTCACATCCTCGCACATACCGTTTGCGTACCAGATGCGGCGGACAAGGATTTTACCGTCATTAAAGAAGCAGCTCTGAACGGCACCGTCGCTTTGTAAAATCTCACAGTAGCCGTGGAAATTGCCGTTTGTGTTTTTGAGGCCGGAGATCTGCACGTCACCAAGCTCTGTGGAAACCGTTTCCTCCGCATAGCCGGGATCGCTTTCGTATCCCAGCTCCTCCACGTTCAGTTCTTCACTAAAGCGTTGAAAACCCATGGCAAAGCCGAGGGCTTGCTTTGCTTTCCTGTAGCTGATTCTGCCCCACATATCGGTGTGGATATCGTGATCGGCGTCTGCTTCGACAACCTTAGCGGTTTTGGCATCCTCTAAATATCGCATAAAATACCGATAGGAATCGGTTCCGAAATCCAGATAGGTACCAAGGTACAATAAATGTTTTGAAACCTCTTTCTTTTGGGGCAATGTACGCCGCAGTTCTTCTACGTTCACAAATTTCTCGAAAGGCATCGTTAGAAACTGCTTTCGAAGATGGGACATAGCTTCCACTGCCACTTCAAAATCTTCATCTCTGCGATATACGGTCGCTGAATATTTATTTAACATTCCATCATCCCCCGTTTATTCAATACCAATCGTTACGGTAATTGTTTCTTCCCACGGAACATAACCGTATCCGTATGCGGTCAACTTTTTCGTGATCGTTTTCGGTAATTCTTTTATCGTGAATGTTTCGCCTGCAATAGAAATCTCATTTCCATTAACCGTAATGCCGCAAAGAGAAAAGGGCGGTTTCCGATCAACATCACGTCTGCCAAAGGGATAATCGTTTCCGAGAGAATACGAACCGTCTAAAACCGAAACCGTAGTTTCGGCGCTTCTCTTAACTCCGGCGGCTTCGGCTGTTGCTGATATTTTCAACTTAAGAGTGTCGGAGACATTGACAATATCGGCAAGGGATAGGTCGGCGGCGGCAGTATCGACGTCGGGTATGTCGGCGTCAGGCACGTCAGAAGCGATTATGTCTGCATCCGTCAACAGTTCTTTAAGGTCATCGTCTGAAATCTGCAAAGGTTCGGATTCCGATATCGTTCGCCCACAAGCGGTACATACGGTCTTTTCTTTGCGGTCTTTGTTAAAAGGATTACCGTCCTGGCCGCCTATGGTCTCCAGGCGACCGCCGCAGTACGGACATATCGTTTTCATCATCAAAATACGCCTCCTTAAGCCTGTGCCTGAACAGCAGCATTATCGTCAAAGCTGTAGTCCTTCATCCATTCGATTGCAGGAGCATAGCCTGCTTCTGCAGCACGGTTGATCCACGTTGCAGCTTCGTTCATGTCCTGCACACGTTCACGACCGAGCTGATAACAGATACCGAGCTGATACATTGCATAGGGTTTACCCATTTTTGCCGCCTTGATCAATTTTCTCATTTTCTTAGATTTATTCATAAGATCGCCTCCTTAGCGTATTTATTTTACCATTTTGTTTTTGTCTTTTGGTCTCCGCAACAGCGACATTTTCCGTTATAATTAGATTGCCTGTGTCGGTGCAATTGTTTTGCAAGAATAAGTGCTTATAATTTGCTTGTATATTTTTATCGCTTTTTCGTGCATAATAGTGTATATAACGAGGTGCAATTATGTTAGAATTTGAAAAAGGCTTTGAATCAGTAAATAAAACATTTCGTATTCCCGTCCACATTGTCGAGCAGTTAGAACAGCTCGCGGGGAAGTACAATACATCGGTCAATAAAATCGTCATTCAATGTTTGGAATATGCGCTTGATAACATATCCGACGAGACTGACAATTCAACCGATAGCGATTCATAAACCCATGCCGTCCTTCGGGGCGGCATTTCTCATTTTTAGAACGTTTCAAATCCAAAGTGTGCCATAACCTCATTCACCTCAAAGAAATCAAACACCTTTTTATCGATGCAAAATGCTATTGCCAGGTCATAATCATCTGCACGAGATAGGCTATATCCGGCAGAGGACAGAAGTGCGTCCGCTTCTTCACGATCCAACTCCAATGCCAAGCAAAGTGCAATCACCGTCTTTTTACAGGGAATGTATTTCTTGTTGGAGCGGATTCTTGAAAAGAGCCGTCTGTCGATATGCGCCTTTTTATATACGTCGCTATCTCTTTGTCCGGTGCGGTCGATAAGCAGGAACAGTCGCTCGTTAAAGGAAAGATCACGGTTGTAGCGCAAGTAAGCATCTGCCTCACTTATGCTGATATCCATCATCTTAAAACTCGGTGCTGCTTTGATTTCGTCACTCACACCGCCGTTTTCCATATACGACTCACATTCCCGTAGAAGATCTGCCATCACCCTTTTTCACCATCCGTTTCTTGCTTTTGTACGCTCATGATATCTCCGATATCACAGTCCAAAACTTCACATATACG
>JAZNLN010000042.1:0-9439 GCA_045579125.1 Ruminiclostridium sp. | reverse complement strand
TTTATTGAAATTAACAGAGATTTGTGATAAAATATATATAATAATAAAATGAATAATGGGTGTGTTATGAATTATTCTTACAATAAAAAAAGAAAAAGGTTTGATATAAGGTCAATAACTTTTAACAAAGCTATTTTTGTACTTTATATTGCTTTTATGATTGTTTCTGTACTGTTTTTTATTTTCGGTGCATTTGCAGGCAGCACTGCAACATCAACAAGCTTTAACGGCGGAAGCAGTCAGGCATTTGATACGGATTGGATATCAGATTCAACAGGCGAAACTATTGATACTTCGCATCTTGGTTTAGTGTCTGACCTTGAGGTAATGACACCGTATCGTGTTTCCGCAGAACTGCCTGTATTGACCGGAGAATATGCGCTTGTTTTTAGAAGCGAAAACGCTCTTGTAGACGTTTACATAGACGGAAAGCTTATTTCTATCGCAAACGATCCTTCTACATCTTTTTTTGGCTCCGGAACAGCTTCAACCTGGAATTATATCTCTCTTGAAAAAGAGTATTCCGAAAAGAAGATTACTCTTGAAATAACAGTTAAATATGACGACTATTCGTGCTCGCTTACCGATTTTTCTATCGGCGAGGGCTATGCGATAGTAAGAGATATTATGGCGCATGATACGGGAATGATTGTTGTTGTTTCATTCTGTATAATTATAGGCGTTGTTTTTATGCTTATGACTGCGCTTACAAAGAAAAATGTAGGCAAGAATTTCGGAACAATGTATTTCGGATTGTTCTGTATATGCATAGGTTTCTGGCTGTTTACACAGACGGTATGGATTACCTTGCTTATTAAAAATGCAGGATTTTTGCAGCTGATACAGAATGTTCTTTTGGTGCTGTCGATTATACCGATAATCATGTATATCATAACCGCTTACGAAATTGAGCACAAGATTGCACTTAATGTCATTCTTATAGTTTGCTCCGTTGCAACGGTAATTTCCTTTGTATACCATTTTGCGGGCATTGCAGACTTTCATCAGACAAAATTTGTATATCACGGAATAATAATAGTTTCTGCAATCACGATTATAATTAACACACTTTCGCATTTAATCAAAAACAAGGGACACGGAAATATTTCGCCCGTTTATTACCTTGGGCTTATGTTCTTCGTAATTACAATTATTGTTGATATTATCCGTTATTACGGAGCGCATTCTCCTGATGTGTCATTGTTTACAAGATGCGGATTATTTATTCTGATTATATCAGTCGGAACATCAACCATGACGCAGTTTACGTCTTTAATGTCTATGGGCGTACGTGCGATTTCTATAAATAAAGTTGCTTATACCGATGCTTTATCGGGACTTGAGAATACAGCGGCTTTTAAAAGAAGAATGCGTGAGCTTGAGGACTGTAAGGAAAATTATAATTACATATGTATAGTTCAGTTTGACGTAAACAATCTTAAAACCATCAATGATGGAATGGGTCACGAAGCCGGCGACGCACTTATTGTTTCGGCTGCAGATGTAATAAAACAAGCATTTGGCTCCTGCGGAAACTGCTATCGTGTCGGCGGCGATGAATTTGTTGTCATAATCACAAACGAGCATGCACCTGTTGTATATGATGGCGCAGCAGAAAAGTTTGAGGATTTAATCGCTGATTTCAACGAAAACAAAGACAGGCTGTTTGACCTTCGTATTGCATATGGCGTAGCATTCTATCAGTCCGGAAAAACGGATATGCTCCTTACCGATGTGCATAAGCTTGCTGACGAGCGTATGTATAAAAATAAGGTCGCAATGAAGCAGAAATATGCAAAAACCCCGGAAGAAGCAATAGTAAGATAATTCTGAAATCCGTGCAGAAATGTACGGATTTCATTAGTATAATTATACTGCCTAGGCGCAGTGTTTGTCTTGGCAAACAGAAAGGAATTATTATGGAAAATACAAGAAATAAGCTTATGAAATGCTACGAAAGTTTTAAATCTAAAATCAGCTTTAAACCCGAAATAGCAATTATTCTTGGTTCAGGACTCGGAGCGCTGGCCGATGAAATCGAAGTTGAAGCTACGTTGGATTACAGCGAAATAGACGGTTTCCCAAAATCAACTGTTTTAGGACATAAAGGACGTTTTGTTTTTGGATACATCGAATCCGTACCTGTTGTAATTATGCAGGGAAGAGTTCATTATTATGAGGGATATTCGATGCAGGACGTAGTTCTCCCGACACGTCTTATGCGGCTTATGGGCGCAAAAGTACTTTTCCTTACAAACGCAGCAGGGGGAATAAATCCCGCTTTTACCGCAGGCGATTTTATGCTTATAACCGATCAGATTTCGGATTTTGTCCCCAGCCCGCTTATAGGAGCGAATATTGAAGAGCTCGGAACACGATTCCCTGATATGAGCGAGATTTATGATAAGGATCTCCGTGAGGTTATCAGAAGGACTGCTTTCGAAATTGATGTTGACATCAAAGAGGGCGTTTATATTCAGCTTTCGGGTCCTAATTTTGAAAGTCCTGCCGAGATAAGAATGTGCAGAGCTCTTGGTGCAGACTCCGTCGGTATGAGCACAGCATGCGAAGCGGTTGCCGCAAATCATGCAGGTATGAAGATATGCGGTATTTCGTGTATAGCCAACCTTGCCTGCGGTATGACGGATAATCCTCTGACACATGATGAGGTAATGGCGGCGGCAGATGAGGCAGCACCCAAGTTCAAAGCGCTTATCAGAGCGTCGGTTGTAAATATATCCAAAATTCTTTAATGGCGGTGTAATGTGAATAATTTATATAAGTTATCCGATAATATAATTCTTTCCGATGACAGACAGACTGTTCTGATTATCGACCAGACCTTGCTGCCCAATGAAGAAAAATATATTTCTCTTGAAAACGCAGAGCAGATGTATAATGCAATATATCTGCTCAAAGTAAGAGGCGCACCCGCAATAGGAATATTTGCAGGTTATTGTCTTGCTGTTCTGGCAGGAAAAAATGCCGCATGTGAAAAAGAAACATTTTTCAAAAAAATAAACGAAGACCATGATTACCTGGCGTCATCAAGGCCGACGGCAGTTAATCTTACCTTTGCGCTTGACAGAGTAAAAAATGCGGCCGAAAAAAATAAAGATAAGAATATCGGCGAAATAATAGATATAATGTTCGACGAGGCAATTTCTATACATAAAGAAGATATTGCAATGTGCAGAGCCATATCGGAACACGGTCTTTCGCTCATGAAAAGCGGAGACGGAGTACTCACACATTGTAACGCAGGTCCTCTTGCAACATCCTGCTACGGCACAGGCCTCGGAACATTACTTCTCGGAAAAGAAAAAGGATATGATTTTCACGCATATGTTGACGAAACACGTCCTCTTCTGCAAGGCGCACGCCTCACAGCGTATGAACTAAATAAAGCTGGGATTGATGTTACCTTAATATGCGACAATATGGCGAGTATTGTTATGAAACAGGGGAAAATCAACGCTTGTTTTGTCGGCTGTGACAGAGTTGCCGCAAACGGTGATACGGCTAATAAAATCGGCACAAGCGGAGTTGCTGTTCTTGCAAAGTATTACGGCATTCCTTTTTATGTTTTCTGCCCTTCGTCAACAATAGATATGACCTGTAAAACAGGTGCAGACATTGTAATCGAAGAACACAAATCCGACGAAATAAGAACGATGTTTTTTGAAAAACCTGTTGCGCCCGAGGTAAAATGCTTTAATCCGGCGTTTGATGTAACGGACAACAGTCTGATAACGGCGATAATTACGGAAAAAGGAATATGTTATCCGCCTTTTGCCGACAGTCTTAGGTTTTGAAAGGATATAATATGAAAATTAAATTTTACAATGCCAAAATTTTAACTTTAAATAACAGCTTTGAGCTTTTTGACGGCGAGCTCTGGACAGAGAATGATAAAATAACTTATGTAGGGCCGAAAAAAACCACTGATATTCAATTCGACAGGGAAATCAATGTTGAGGGAAATGTGCTTATGCCGTCGTTTAAAAATGCACATACACATTCCGCAATGACTTTCCTCCGCTCTTACGCAGATGATTTGCCGTTGCAGAGCTGGCTTTTCGACAAGGTTTTCCCAATGGAGGCAAAGCTTACCCCCGAGAGGATATATCACCTTTCAAAGCTTGCTGTGCTTGAATATCTGACAAGCGGTATAACTGCGAATTTTGATATGTATATGCAGCGTGAGGCGATTGCCAACGCATCAAAGGAAATGGGATTCCGTACAGTAATGTGCGGCGCTATGAACGATTTTGGCGGAACTGTTGCAGAAACATCGGATGAATATGATAAATACAACAATTTCGACCCGCTTATTTCGTATCAGGTTGGTTTCCACGCAGAATATACGACAAAACGCTCATTGCTTGAAGAGCTTTCGGAAATGGCGAATGCTCGTAAACTACCCGTATATACTCATAACTCCGAAACACAAAACGAGGTAAACGAATGTATCGAAAGATACGGCACCACTCCTACCGATTTCCTTGACAGCATCGGAATGTTTAATTACGGCGGCGGCGGTTTTCACTGCGTTTATATGTCCGAGCGGGATATGGAGATATTTAAAGAAAAGAAGCTGTGGGCAGTTACCAACCCTTCGTCAAATATGAAGCTTGCAAGTGGAATTGCGCCTGTTCAGACAATGCTTGATAACAGTATCGGCGTTGCAATCGGAACGGACGGTCCTGCAAGCAACAACTGTCTCGATATGTTCAGAGAAATGTTCCTTGTTACTGCTTTACAGAAGTGCTCACTCCTTGACGCAGTTGCATGCAGACCCGAGGAAGTGCTTAAAATGGCCTGCACAAACGGCGCCAGAGCCATGCTGCTTGATGACTGTGATTGTCTTGCAGCAGGAAAACAGGCGGATTTGATTGTTCTCGACCTTAACCAGCCGAATATGCAGCCGATAAATAATATCGTTAAGAATATTGTTTACAGCGGAAGCAAAACTAATATCAAGCTCACAATGGTCGCAGGAAAAGTTCTCTATGAGAACGGCGAATTCTTTGTTAATGATACGGCAGAAAATATTTATAGAAATGCGAATAGAATTGTTGAAGAAATAAAAAATGAAAATTAACCTTCCGCAGTATATTCAAAATCTTATTTCTATGCTTGAATGCAACGGTTTTGAAGCGTATGCAGTCGGAGGCTGTGTGCGCAATGCGTTGCTCGGTATAGCGGCAGATGATTATGATATAACAACATCAGCTTTTCCCGAAGATTTACTGGCTGTATTCAGCGGAATGCGAGTTGTGGAAACGGGCATTCGACACGGTACAATAACAGTAGTATGTGATGAAGGCAATGTAGAAATAACAACATACCGTATAGACGGGGAATATACCGACAATCGTCATCCTGACGCTGTTAAATTCACAAGGAATATTCATGAGGATTTAAAACGACGGGATTTTACTGTAAATGCCATGGCATATAATCCCCGCAGAGGCTTGATAGATTTATTCGGCGGAGCAGAGGATATAAGCAAAAAAATAATCCGCTGCGTAGGGGAGCCGACACAGCGATTTAATGAGGATGCGCTCAGAATTATGCGTGCACTCAGATTTTCTTCAGTCCTTGGATTTGAAATTGATAAGGAAACATCAGAGGCAATACACAAGAATAAAGGTCTGCTTGATAATATTTCTTCAGAGAGAATTTCATCGGAACTGAAAAAGCTTATATGCGGAAACTGTGAAGATTTGCTGATGGAGTATTCAGACGTAATTTCGCAGATTATTCCCGAAATTACACCTTGTATAGGTTTTCGTCAGAACTCAAAGTATCATTGTTACGACGTATACAAGCATATATGCGTTTCGGTCGGAGCAGCTGAAAAAAACGATATAATTCGGCTTACTATGCTTTTGCACGATATTGGTAAGCCCGAATGCTATCAGTTTTATGATGGACACGGGCACTTTAAAGGACACCAGGAAGTAAGTGCAGCAAAGGCAAATAAGATACTGAAAAGACTGCGTTTTGACGGAAATACCATAGCCGAAGTAACCGAGCTTATCAGATTTCATGATATGCCTATAAATGATGATTTAAAAGGCGTTCGCAGACATTTGTTCAGGTTTGGCGAAAATATGTATAAAAATCTGATAAAAGTTCATATAGCCGACGATTCCGCAAAAGCCGCTGAATATCGGAACAGGATAGAAATATACAACAATGCAGTAAAAGTAGCTGATGAGATTATAGAAAAGAATAAATGCTTTAATATACGCCAGCTTGCAGTCAACGGAAACGACTTATCGGAAATAAATTTAAAAGGAAGGGAAATAGGCGAAATGCTGACGTTTCTTGTTGAGTCTGTTATTGATGAAAAATGCGAAAATTCAAAAAACAGTCTTATTTTATATGCAGAAAAATATAAAAATACAATACAAAAGAAAGTAAGGGAACAGAATGTCATCAGTTGATATAGGAATTGATCTTGGGACCGCTAACACTATAATCACAATAGGGAACAAGGGTATAGTAATCAACGAGCCCAGCGTCGTTGCGTATGATAAAAAGAAAAAATGTGTTCTTGCCGTTGGTTCCGAGGCATATAAAATGCTTGGACGGACTCCCGAATATATTGTTGCTGTAAAGCCTCTTGCGGATGGGGTTATTTCTGACAATGAAATGGCGGAAGAGATGGTTGTTGAATATATAAAAATGGCGAGCAAAAGTATGCTTGTAAAGCCGAGAGTAATACTTTGCGTTCCGTCGTCCGTTACCGATGTTGAAAGCAGAGCGGTTGTTGAAGCAGCCATTACAGCGGGAGCAAGACAGGTTTATCTTATAGAAGAGCCCATTGCGGCACTTCTCGGTGCAGGAATAGATATATCCAAGCCGAGCGGCTCTATGGTTGTTGACATAGGCGGCGGCACAGCTGACGTAGCAGTTATTTCGTTTAACGGAATAGTTAAATCTGCTTCAGCAAAGACCGCAGGCAATAAATTTGACGCCGCAATAATAAAGGCGATTACAAACAGGCATAAAATTTTAATTGGCGAAAAAACTGCGGAACAGGTTAAATTCAATGTAGCAAACGTTTATAAACCTGACGGCAGTCGAAAAATGACAATAAAAGGCAGACATCTTATAAAAGGTCTGCCTGTAAGCGTTGAAGTAAATGAGCTTGAATTGTATGAATCGCTTTTGGAACAAACGGAAGAAATAATTGCAAAAGTCAAGCACGTCTTTGAAACAACGCCTCCCGAGCTTGTCGGAGATATTCAACAGAACGGTATTATTCTTACAGGCGGCGGCGCACTTCTTTGCGGACTCGACAAGCTTATTTCCGAGTCGGTCGGAGTTCCTTGCTATATTGCCGATGAGCCTCTTGAATGTGTTGCGAAGGGTATTGCAAAAGCATTCCACTGTGCAGATGATTTGCTTGACGGTTTTGAAAAAATATCAATTTACAGGTACAAAGGCTGATTTTAAAAGGTAATTATAAATGAATAAAAAACGAAAAGAAATTATACAGAAAAATGAAGTGTCTGAATTATTCTCCTTTAATCTTGGAGGGTATGAGCAGAAGGTCCTCGTTGAAGGAAAAAACAGAAATCTTCCCATTGTAATCACTCTTCACGGAGGCCCGGGTACGCCTATTCCGTTTTCGGTAGGATGCAGAGGTCTTTTTCCGCAGTTTACTGATAATTTTATAATGGTTTATTGGGATCAGCTTGGCTGCGGAATAAATAATTATAAACTTGATGATAGTTTTAAAATAGACTCATTTGTAAAAATGACATCTGATTTGATCGATAATATCAGAAAATTGTTCCCCGAAAACAAAATATTTCTTTTCGCAACATCATGGGGTTCGATTTTAAGTGCATTGGTATCGGAAATAAAGTCCGAGGAACTAAACGGTGTGGTTGTATGCGGTCAGATTGTGAAGAACGTTTTCTTTAACAATGAGGTCATAAGCGCACTCGAAAACTCAAAAATACCTAAAAACAAGCTTGATATTATAAAAAATGCAACTCCGGATACTGCAGCATCGAAAGAACTGAAAATCATTAACTCTTCTCTTACAAAATATACTGACGCATATAATAACAAAAATGGTTCTAAAACACCGTTGGGATCAATAATAATTGAATTGCTGACTAGTCCTGATTACAAATTCAAGGATTTTAAGGCGATTGTCGATAACGGATATAAATATAATAATTCACTTTGGAGCGAGATTTTGAAAATCGATTTAACTGATATACTTTCGTCTGTTAAAATACCATATCGTATTTTGCAGGGCGACACAGATATTGTTGCTTCAACATCTGTAATCCGTAATATTACAGAGAGCTGTAATAATGAGAATCTGAACTGTAAGATTATAAAAAACACAGGTCATTTTCCCAGTGTCGAAATGATGGACGCAGTTTTTGATTGTTTGCTTAAGACAAGCGCAGAATAATTCAATCTATACATAAAAACCCGAGAAGATGATTTTCTTCTCGGGTAATTTTTAGTCTCCTGTTGTTTCTCGCAAAACAAGACTGTGAGGCAGCATATATAGCTTTTTATCGGGTTTTTCTGATTTCATATTTTCAACAAGCTTATCAACAACAAGCTTTCCCTGGAGATAACAGGGCTGCTGAACTGTGGAAAGGTGAGGAACGAATATATGTGAATATGCGATATTATCAAATCCGAAAAACAACAAATCCTTTCCTATGTTGATTTTCTTGTATATAGCATAGTTCATTGCGCCTATCGCTATCATGTCCGATATTGAGAAAATAGCATCGGGGGGATTGTCAAGCGATAAAAGATATTCACAGCCCTTTGTTCCCGAATCTACTCCGTATGTTCCGTAATATACGAGCGACGGGTCATAGGGTATATTATTCTGTTCAAGCGCTTTTCTGTATCCTATTTCACGGTCAACCGACGACTGGCTGCGAAGTTCGGTTGTGATAAGGCCTATTCTTTTTCTGCCTTTGTTGATAAGATAATTAACGGCATCATATCCTGCCTGTACATTATCTATCGTCACAGTAAGAACGTTACAGTTGTCAAGGCGCTCAAGACACATGGCGATATTATAGTTTTCAGCAAGCTTTGAGATTGTTTCTGCGTCAAGCTTGGGACCGAGCAGAACTGCGCCGTCAACCGATTTGGAAAATAACATTCCGAGAAGATGAAGCTCGTGTTCACGGCTGTCGTGTGTAGTAGCTATAAGTACATCGTATCCTTTGGCGAAGGCGGATTCCTCCATACCTCTTAAAACCTCGGAGTAAAAGCTTTGTTCGGTAGATGCTATTATTGCAAGGATTCTTTTTGTTTCGCTTTTGCGTAAATCTCTGCCTAAAAAATTGGGACTGTATCCCAGCGCTTTAACTGCTTCGTTTACAGCGTCTATCGCCTCGTCAGATACATTTGTTTTTTTATTCAGTACTCTCGA
>JAZNLN010000041.1:0-11149 GCA_045579125.1 Ruminiclostridium sp. | reverse complement strand
CCGCTTGGCCTCCGACTTAATCATACCACCCAGTTTCCTTTTTTTCTTGACTGCCACAAAGCCCCAAAATAAATGTAAAATAAGGCTCAATATTAGTACACAGGCTTAAACTGGGGGCATATTTGTTTTTTTCATAAGGTTTAATATCTCATTTTTAAGACTTGAAATCAAATCTTCGGTTGTTTCACCCTGTAAATTAAGATGTCTTGCTATTTCTTCGTATCGTTTGTCTGCGTTGAAATATTCATATTTAGGAAATGCAGTGAACTTTGTTGGTATCTGCGAGTTGAAATCTATAACATATGGCAGTAATATTGCGTTTGCACGACCGTGAGGAATATGAAATTCTCCTCCGAGCTTATGGGCGAGTGAGTGGTTGATTCCAAGGAATGAGTTAGAAAATGCAAGGCCTGCAATGCATGATGCGTTGTGCATTTTTTCTCTTGCGAGCTTGTTCTGGGGGCTGCTGTAACTGTCAAAGAGATAATTTATAACAAGCTCAATAGCTTTTAATGCAAGTCCGTCGGTATAGTCGTTTGCATAAACGGAAACATATGCTTCTATTGCGTGCGTGAGGACATCAAAACCCGTGTCTGCGATTACACTTTGCGGCATACTCTCTGTAAACTGCGGGTCTACAATGGCAACATCAGGCGTCAGCTCGTAATCTGCAAGTGGGTATTTTATACCTTTCTTTTTATCGGTTATAACAGAAAACGATGTTACCTCGGAGCCCGTTCCCGATGTTGTCGGGATAGCTACAAGCTTTGCTTTTGAGCCGAGTCGTGGGAATCGGAATGCTCTTTTCCGTATGTCAAGGAATTTAAGCTTTATTCCCTCAAAACTTATGTCTGGATGCTCATAGAAAAGCAATATTGCTTTCGCCGCATCAATTACTGAGCCGCCGCCGAGTGCAATAATTACATCGGGCTTGAATTGATTTGCCGCAGAAACGCCTCTCATGACTGTTTCGATATCGGGGTCAGGCTCAACGTCTGAAAAAATTTCGGAATGACAGTATTGATTGCGTTTTCGAAGCTGGTAAATAATTTTTTTAACATATCCGAGCTTAACCATTATTTCATCCGTTACAATAAGAGCTTTCGTTATTTCGGGCATATCGGAAAGATATTCTATCGAGCCTCTTTCGAAATAGATTTTAGGCGGGATTTTAAACCACTGCATATTAACCTGTCTTTCGGCTACACGTTTAATATTTATAAGGTTGACCGAGGAAACATTTGACGTAGTTGAATTTCTGCCGTACGAGCCGCAACCAAGCGTGAGCGACGGTGTGTTTGTGTTGTAAATGTCTCCTATTGCGCCCTGTGATGAGGGTGAATTGACAATAACACGACCGACCATCATTTCTTCACTGAACCGCAGACAAAGACGTTTGTTTTCCGAATGAATGACCGCAGAATGTCCGAGACCGCCAAGCTCAAGCATTTTTCTTGAATATTTCAGTCCTTGTTCTTCATTTTCGGAAATAAAATAAGCAAGAACAGGGGAGAGCTTTTCGTGAGACAGGGGATATTTTTCCGACGGCTCGGGGAGCTTTGCTATCAGTATTTTGGTGTCGTCGGGTACAGATATTCCCGCTTTTTCAGCGATAACAGCCGCAGGCTTGCCCACAGCCTCCGGATTTACTCCGCCGTCGATTATAAGATAATCTGAAACGGCTTTTATTTCATCGTCCTTCAGAAAATAACAGCCTAATTTCTGCACGATTATTTCGAATTTGTCGGATATTTCCTTATCAACTATTACAGCTTGCTCCGAGGCGCAAATCATTCCATTGTCAAAGGTTTTGGATAAAATAAGGTCATTACATGCCCTTTCAAGGTTAGCTTCCTTATTGATGTAACAAGGTACATTTCCGGGACCTACGCCGAGAGCGGGTTTTCCTGCGCTGTATGCAGCTTTTACCATACCCGAGCCTCCTGTTGCGAGAATAAGAGATATTCCGCTGTGATGAAGCAGCTCGGTTGTTTTTTCTATTGATGGAGTTTCAATCCATTGTATGCAGTGAGCGGGAGCACCGTGTTTTACTGCTGCGTCACGCAGTATTTCCGCAGAACGTACCGAACACTTCTGCGACGACGGATGGAACGCAAATATTATAGGATTTCGTGTTTTGGCGCAAATAAGGCTTTTGAACAGTGTTGTTGACGTTGGATTTGTGACAGGAGTAACACCCGCAACAACACCGACAGGCTCTGCAATTTCTACATAACCGTCGGCCTCGTTTATTCTGATAACACCAACCGATTTTTCTTTTTTTATGCTGTTCCATATATATTCTGTCGCAAAAATATTCTTTATCGCTTTATCCTCAACAACGCCACGGCCTGTTTCCTCAACTGCCAATTTTGCGAGCTCCATGTGAGCCTCGATTCCTGCGAGTGTCATTGCGTGAACTATGTCGTCTATTTCTTCCTGTGTCAGCTTTGAATATTCGTCAAGCGCCGCAAGTGCGTTTTCTGCAAGCTTATCAATTTCCGAATTTGTTTTTTTCATAAGATACCGCCTTTCTTTTTGTTATTATCTGTTTGTCAAAACAGAATATACCTTGCATATTTTTATATTCAGTATACAAAATAAGAAAAGAAAGGATGTGTATACCGTGAACAAAAAAATAGATGTACGAGAATATATTGTAAAGAATTATACCGAGTATAAGGGAGATTCTTCATTTTTGACATCGCCTACCGAAAATACAAAAAAGCTTTGGAAAAAGCTTTCGGCAATGCTTGAGGAGGAACGAAACAGGGGCGGAATATACGACATAGACGAACATGTTATTTCGAATATAACCTCGCATGAGCCGGGATATATTGATCGTGAGCTTGAAAAGGTTGTAGGACTTCAGACTGATTTTCCGCTGAAGCGTGCTATTATGCCGTTCGGAGGAATACGCCTTGTTAAAACTTCTCTTGAGGCTTACGATCGAAAACTTGACGCAAGAGTTGATGATATATTCAAATACAGAAAAACGCATAACGACGGTGTATTTGATGTATATGACGCAGAGATTAAGCGTGCTCGCCATGCAGGTATAATAACAGGTTTGCCTGACGCATACGGCAGAGGGCGAATAATCGGCGATTACCGTCGGGTGCCGTTATATGGCGTGGATTATCTTATTGCACAGAAACAGGAGGCAAAGGAACTATTATCTAAGCGCAGAATGAGCGAAGAGAATATACGCCTTATTGAGGAAGTATCCGAGCAGATAAAAGCTCTTAAAGAACTTGTTGAAATGGCTAAAATGTACGGTTTTGATATTTCACGTCCCGCAACGGATGTCAGAGAGGCGTTCCAGTGGCTTTATTTTGCGTTTCTTGCAGCTGTCAAGGAACAGAACGGCGCCGCAATGTCGATAGGAAGAATATCTACATTCCTTGATATATATGCGGAGCGTGACCTTGAGGCCGGCAAAATAAATGAAGAAGAGGTGCAGGAACTTGTTGACCATTTTGTTATGAAGCTGCGTATTGTCCGCTTTCTTCGCACGCCTTCATACGATGAGCTGTTTTCGGGCGACCCGACATGGGTGACGGAGTCAATAGGCGGTATGTGCGCTGACGGACGTTCAATGGTGACAAAGATGAGTTATCGTTTCCTGCATACTCTTGTCAATCTCGGCCCTGCGCCGGAGCCGAATATGACTGTCCTCTGGAGCACACGTCTGCCCGAGCCGTTTAAGGAATTCTGCGCTAAAATATCTGTGCTTACGTCATCTGTTCAGTATGAGAATGATGACATAATGCTACCTATTCATGGCGACGACTACGGTATTGCCTGCTGTGTTTCAGCTATGAAAATCGGAAAGCAGATGCAGTTCTTCGGAGCTCGTGTAAATCTTGCCAAGGCGCTGCTTTATGCAATCAACGGCGGTCGTGACGAAAAAACGGGAGAGCAGATAGGTCCGGAAACAGAGCCCATTACAAGCGAGTATCTTAACTTTGATGAGGTGATGAAAAAATACGACTATATGCTGACATGGCTTGCAGGTGTTTATTCAAAATCTCTTAATATTATTCATTATATGCACGATAAATATTGTTACGAGAGAATAGAAATGGCTCTTCATGATGAAGAAATAATCCGAACAATGGCATACGGTATCGCAGGTATATCCGTTATTGCGGACAGTCTGTGTGCTATTAAGAATGCAAAGGTTAAGCCTGTGCGCAATGAGCAGGGAATAGCCGTTGACTTCGAAATAGAGGGAGAATATACTGCCTTCGGAAATAATGACGCCGAGGTTGACGATATGGCAAAAAGTATTGTAATAAGCTTCATGAACAAGCTTAATTCGCACGAAACTTATCGTAACTCTGCGCCTACAATGTCAATTCTTACTATCACCTCTAATGTTGTATACGGTAAAAAGACGGGCTCCACGCCCGACGGAAGAAAAGCGGGTGAGCCTCTTGCGCCCGGTGCAAATCCTATGCACGGAAGAGACAAAAAGGGCTGTATTGCATCAATGAAGTCCGTTGCAAAGCTTCCGTATGAATATGCAAAGGATGGCATATCATATACTTTTTCAATTATTCCCGAGGCGCTTGGCAAGGATGCAGCTACGCAGAATAACAATCTTGTTACACTGCTTGACGGATACTTCGCCGAAACAGGTCACCATATAAATGTCAATGTATTGAATAAGGAAACTTTGCTTGACGCAATGAGTCATCCCGAGAAATATCCGCAGCTTACTATTCGTGTATCTGGATATGCGGTTAATTTTATTAAGCTTACAAGGGAACAGCAGCTTGATGTAATAAGCCGTACATTCCACGAGATGCTATGAGTATAATCGGAAAGATTCATTCGGTTGAAACAGGCAGCGCAGTGGACGGCCCGGGGATTAGATATGTAGCTTTTCTTCAGGGCTGTATGCTTCGCTGCAAATACTGTCACAATCCTGACAGTTGGAATGTCAAAAGCGGAAGAAATATAACGTCGGATGAGCTTATCTCTGATATTTTAAGATACAAAAACTTTATCATTGACGGAGGGGTGACTCTTACAGGAGGGGAGCCTCTTCTTCAGTCTGCTTTTGTTGAAGATGTTTTCAAAAAATGTCATAACAACGGTCTGCATACCGCTCTTGATACGTCGGGAAATATTAAACCCGATACAGCGGCAAAAGTCCTTGATTTAACAGATCTGCTTTTGCTTGATGTTAAAAGTGCGGATAAAGGGATGTATGAGAAAATCACAGGCGGAAAATTTGAACTACTTGTGGATTTTATCGAATATGCATACGAGAAAAAAATCCCTATGTGGATAAGGCATGTTGTTGTTCCTACACTTACAGCGGATGAATCTATGATAGAATTACTCGGAGATTTTCTTGAAAAGTACAGAGATAACATCGAAAAGACAGAACTGCTGTCATTTCATAAGCTGGGAGAGTATAAGTGGGAGAAAATGCGGTACAAGTATGATTTGTATGACGTTCCTGTACCTGAAATAGAGGAAATGAAAAAATATGCGGAAATATTAAGGAAAAAGGGCTTGAAAGTTTCTGTAAAATAATATATAATGTTTTTAATGCGTGCGGTTTTTTCCGCACTGCAATACATATTGAATTGAGGAAATAATTTGAAAAGAAGTTTTACTGTTATTGCGGCGGTTATAATGCTTATATGCGGCTGTAATAATTCACCCTCGCCGGTGCAGGGGAATGATAAAACAGAATCTCTTACAACAACTACAACTACGTTTTTTTCTGCCGCAACGGAAGATACCGTTGGTTCGGATTCGTCGTTGGTTGAGGAGATGTCCCCGTATCCTGTTGTGCTGAACGATGTTGAGATAACCGAAACTCCCGAACGTGTAATCAGCACATCTCCGCTGTTGACTGAGATTATATTTGAAATGGGTTACGGCGACAAGCTTGTTGCAAGGAGTTCCTACTGCGATTATCCCGAGGAGGTCTCTTTGATTAGTGACCTCGGCAGCAGCAGCGACCCGAATATTGACATGATAATCGAGCTTGCTCCCGATATTGTTTTTACGTCGACTGCGCTTGCCTCAACTGATATATTTGCGCTTAACAAAGAGGGAATAAAGGTTCTGCATGTTTCTTCTCCCAAAAGCACGGATGATATAAAAACTATATATAACCTTATAGGATATGCATTTGAAGGTCTGTTCGATGGCAAAGAAAAAGGCGAAAATGCTTATGCTGTTATAGAATCTGCTGTTGAAAGCATAAAAAACACAGGGAAAACATTTATTTACATAACGGAAAATCTTGAGGTGGCTACAAATGATACTCTTGAGGGCAGTATTCTTGGTTTGTTCGGGAATAATGCCGCAGGCAATGCTGAAGGTTATGCGTTTGACAAAGAATTTCTGCTTGAGGTATCGCCTGATTTTGTTTTTCTGAACAGCAAATATACTGCTGAAGATCTGAATTCAGATGAAATACTGAGCTCACTTGACGCTGTAAAGAATGGAAATATAATCCTTGTTGACAATGCTTATTTTGAGCGTCCGTCGGCTCGTCTGGCTGAACTTATCGAACAGCTTGTCGAGGAAACGGAAGCGTTTTAATAACAAAAACCTGAAAGGACTTGCGTCTTTCCAGGTTTTTTTGTTATATAAGCTCGTAAACTTTTTCCAATGCGGTTTGATCGGTTACTTCGTAGTGGGGCGTCAGCGGTTCTTCGTTTTTGGATAAATCCACTCTATACCACTTTTTGGTTGAAACGGTAAAAAACAAACCTGAATTTTCCATGCACAGCTGAACGTAATCTCCGTATCCCGAGGGATTGTTTCCGCTTGTTTTTCCGATGATTTCGCCTATGTCGTTATCGCCGATAAGCATAGCGAAATCCATTGCGGAGCTGAATGTATATACGTCGGTTAGTACAAATATTCTGCCGCTGAAAACGGGCTGTATTTTATCGTTTGTAATTATAATTCCTTTGTTTTCCAGGAGGAAAGGTCCAAAACGTATTGAGTTATCCCAGCTGTTGTACTTGTCGATATCAATGTAGCGTAAAAATTCATTCGCCACGCTTGAATCGCCTCCGCCGTTGCCACGCAAGTCAACAGCAATATTTGTTATGCCTTGGGATGATACTTCTTCGAAAAAGCTTTTTACCGTTTTTTGATATTCCTCATTATTGGTGCAGTTGCCGAGGGTAAAAATGCCGAGATTTCTTTCTTTGTCAATATCATAGTACACCCAGCCTCTGTCAGGGGATGATGAATTGTTTCTTCCTGTGATTTTGTCTGCTGTTACGAATGAATATGAATATTCGCTTCCGTCGGAATATTTCATAACAACTCCGTCGGATGTGTCAACTCCGCAGTAACGCAGGTCAGTATCGTTAATTATTGCAGAATTATAGAAAACGCTTTCTATGTAGCAGTCGAGCTCATAAGGCGTATAAACCTTATATGCTTCAAGCAGTTTTTCACAGGGTATTCCGTCGATCGAAACAGGTTTTCCAATGTTTATCAGCTGTGAAAAATCATTGATATAAAGAGTGTTCTGATTATTTTTTGCGTATACAGAGGTGTGTCCGTCATGAAGAACAGCAGCAGTGCGGCGGGCGGCAATATACAATTCTTCTACCGTAATCGAAGTATCGAAATCTGCCTTTTCGGCAGAGCATTGCTTTTCAAATGCTTCGACAAGCTCTTTCGAACCGTCAAGCCATGCAGGGTGACGGTCTCTCACGCTTTGGCAGAAATAATCAAAGTCTGCACATGCTTGTTCGTATGTAAGCTCAAATTCCATATTTTGCGTTTGCGGCAGTTTATCGTATGAAATAAATCCTCTTTTATTATCCAGACAAAAGACAGCGTAGATAAAAAGTATGCACATTAACGCAAATACAGAAGAAAGCGTTATTGCTGTAATTTTTAATGCTTTTGAGTTCTTTTTCATTTATGTACCTTTCAATAAAGCGCTTGCTGTTAAAAAAATAATTCCAATCAAGCAAAACGACCATAACAACAGTTATGGCCGTTTCAGTATGGTGGGTGTGTGACATAAGCAAAATTATGAAGTTGTTTTTAACAACATCATGATTATATCAATTTATGCTTTGTTTGTCAATATTTAACATGTAAACGGTGTGAAAATGCGTGTGAACGTGTTAGTTATACCGTTTGCAATCAATAATTTTCAGCTTTTACCTGGAAGAACGACTGCGGATGTGCGCATACGGGACAAGCGGCGGGTGCCTTCTTGCCGATTACAATATGACCGCAGTTAATGCACTGCCAGATTGCGTCATTGTCCTTGCTGAATACAAGCTCGCCCTTAACATTGGCAAGAAGCTTGCGGTATCTTTCTTCGTGCTCTTTTTCAATCTTTCCGACAGCTTCAAAGAGGTATGCAATTCTGTCAAAACCTTCTTCCTTGGCTTCCTTTGCGAATTTATCGTACATATCTGTCCATTCATAGTTTTCGCCGTTAGCAGCATCCTCAAGGTTAGTTGCTGTATCGGGGATATCTCCGTCGTGGAGAAGCTTGAACCAGATTTTTGCGTGTTCTTTTTCGTTTGCTGCTGTTTCTTCAAAAATAGCTGCTATCTGTTCATAGCCTTCTTTTCTTGCCTTTGATGCATAATAGGTATATTTGTTTCTCGCCTGGGATTCACCTGCGAAAGCGGCCATAAGATTGGCTTCAGTTCTTGTTCCTTTTAAGTTTGCCATTGTTTTGTACCTTCTTTCTTTGATTTTTCTGTAATTATAATGCATAGTTACTGAAATATTATACGCTATACACTTTAAAATATTATATCATTTGACAGAAATAAAGTCAAGCAAATTAAATTTTTTAAAATGTAAATTTAGTGTTGATTTGTAGCTGTAAATATGGTATAATATATTGATATGTTCAGTACTAAACGGAGGAATTAACTTGTCGGATAAAGAATATCTTTCAAAAATCAGAAACTTTTGCATAATAGCTCATATTGACCATGGCAAATCAACGCTTGCCGACCGTATCCTGGAGCAGACCGAAACTGTTGCCAAGCGTGACATGGAAGAGCAGCTCCTTGATAATATGGAGCTTGAGCGTGAGCGGGGAATTACAATCAAGGCTCGTGCAGTACGTCTTAATTATAAAGCGGACGACGGAGAAACATATGTATTTAACCTTATAGACACCCCGGGTCACGTTGACTTTAACTATGAGGTGTCACGTTCGCTAAATGCTTGCGAGGGTGCAATTCTTATTGTTGACGCATCGCAGGGCATCGAGGCGCAGACGCTTGCAAATACTTACCTTGCGATTGAGCAGGACCTTGAAATTGTGCCTGTAATCAATAAAATTGACCTTGCATCGGCACGTCCCGACGCCTGCAAGGAGGAAATTGAAAATGTAATCGGTATTCCTGCCGATGATGCTCCTCTTATCTCTGCAAAAATGGGACTTAATATCCAGGATGTAATGAAAAAAATCGTTACTGATGTGCCTGCGCCGAAAGGCGATCCCGAAGCAAAGCTTCAGGCTCTCATTTTTGACAGTTATTACGATTGCTATAAGGGCGTAATTGTTTATGTGCGTGTAAAGCAAGGCACAATCAGAACGGGCGATAAGATAAGAATGATGGCCACGGGCGCAGAATTCCAGGTTGTCGAAGTGGGATATATGGGCGCTACCGAGCTTGTAAATGCAGGAGAACTCCGTGCAGGCGAGGTAGGATATATAGCTGCGTCTATAAAATCTATCGGCGATACAAAGGTCGGCGACACGGTGACATCCGCCGATGACCCTGTTGAAGAGGCTTTGCCGGGATACAGAAGCGTAAATCCTATGGTTTTCAGCGGTATTTATCCCGCTGATGGCGCAAAATATGCAGATTTAAGGGAGGCGCTTGAAAAGCTTCAGCTTAATGACGCATCGCTTTCTTTCGAGCCCGAAACATCAATAGCTCTTGGTTTTGGATTCAGATGCGGCTTCCTTGGACTGCTTCATATGGATATAATCCAGGAAAGACTTGAAAGAGAGTATAATCTTGACCTTATAACAACAGCACCGTCGGTTATATATGAAATAACAAGAACGGACGGAACGACTGTATATATTGATAACCCGACGAACTATCCGGATCCTGTCGAGATACTTGAGGCAAAAGAGCCGATGGTTAACGCTCATGTGTATTCTCCATCAGAATATGTAGGAAATATTATGGAGCTTTGTCAGGAGCGGAGAGGTGTGTTCAAGAATATGAAGTATCTTGACGAAACACGAGTAGATCTTCATTACGAATTGCCTCTTAACGAAATAATATACGATTTCTTTGATGCTCTCAAGTCACGCACCAAGGGATATGCAAGCTACGATTACGAAATGCTCGGCTTTGCTACATCAAAGCTGGTTAAGCTTGATATTCTTCTTAACGGCGATGTTATAGATGCATTATCATTCATTGTACACGCCGACAAGGCGTATCCCAGAGCAAGAAAAATTGCCGAAAAGCTCAAGGAGCATATTCCTCGTCAGCTGTTTGAAGTTCCTGTTCAGGCGGCAGTGGGCGGAAAAATTATTGCAAGAGAAACTATTAAGGCTATGCGTAAGGACGTGCTTGCGAAGTGCTACGGCGGCGATATTACCCGTAAGAAAAAGCTGCTTGAAAAGCAGAAAGAGGGTAAAAAGCGTATGCGCCAGTTCGGTACCGTTCAGGTTCCGCAGGAAGCGTTTATGGCAGTTCTCAAGCTGGATGAATAACAGGAAATGCAATGAAAGGATTATATATTCACGTTCCTTTTTGCCTTTCGAAATGTCCATATTGTGATTTTTATTCAGTTTCATACAATAAGCATGTCGCAGAACTTTATGCGGAGGCTGTAATAAGGAATATTCGGCATTACAGCGAAAAGTACGATACTGTTTATTTCGGCGGAGGAACGCCTGTGCTGCTTTGGCGGTATATCGGCGATATTCTTGGTGCGGCATCAATTACAGACGGTGCCGAGATTACCGTTGAGGCGAATCCATGCATGCTGACGGACGAGGTTTTGTCAGCACTGAAAAAAAGCGGCGTGAACAGACTTTCGGTAGGCGTTCAATCCTTATGCGACAATGAATTGAGTGCGCTTGGACGAAGGCATACGGCAGATGATGCCAAAAAAGCAATATTGCGCTCCTACAACGCCGGATTTG
>JAZNLN010000040.1:0-1961 GCA_045579125.1 Ruminiclostridium sp. | reverse complement strand
GGCTGCAAAGGCATAGGATGTGGCATACGTTGCTCAGTAGGTTGCCGATGAAACTCGTGCCGAGCTTGATAGAGCATCCCAGCTGGCTGACGTTTTCGTCAAGGCGCAGATTGCAAAGCAGCAGGCGGAAATCGCCGCTGAAGCAGAGGCTGAAGTTCTCCGCCGCAAGGCAAAGGGTGAAGCTGACGCTATCTTCGCTAAGATGGAAGCGCAGGCAAACGGTGCTATGGAAATCCTTAAAAAGCAGGCAGAAGGTATGCACGAGCTTGTCAATGCGGCAGGCGGCGACGCAGACAGCGCTGTTAAGCTTATGATTGCCGACAAGCTTGAAGAGCTTATGAAGGTACAGGTTGAAGCTGTCAAGAACATCAAGATTGACAAGGTTACTGTCTGGGACAACGGCTCGGGCAAGGACGGAAAGAACGCTACCGCAGATTTTATCAGCGGCATGATGAAGGCTGTTCCTCCCCTTAACGAGGTGTTCAAGCAGGCAGGTATGGACCTCCCGACATTCCTTGGTACAGATACCGTCGTAAACGCAGAGGATAACATCCCCGCTGTTGACGAACAGAACTGATAATAAAATGCAGGACCCGAAACGAATGCACTTCGTTTCGGGTCTTTGTGTTCTGACGGGGAACTGCTTGTAAGTCATAACCGCAATGCGGTGACTAAGCAAGCATGTTTTCGGAGAAATGCATACATATAAAAATCTCCTGCGGTCAGTCGTCCGCAGGAGAAATTTGTTATGCAGTAAAATCGGGGAGCTCGTCGAGAGTGATTACATAATCATGAGTGTACGCATGCTTGATTGATTCGGGTGTATTGAACTCGGAATCGGTGATGTGCTGTGTGTGCCATGTCATGAACCATACCCACTGTACGTCTTTCTTGATGAGGTCGTCGGGGTTGGGGATTTCGCCGTTCTCGTGGTAGCAGATAGGCGTGCCGTCCATTGCGTAGGATTTTACTCTTGAGTAACGGACGTGCTGAATGCCGCCGTCGTAGCAGTCTGCGCCGACAACGTCAACATACTCGTCGCCGACATACCAGTCCTTGGAAATCTTGTGGCTGTAACCGTAAACCCAGATGAGGTTGTTGAGCTTCCAGTGGTTTGTGTAGCGGTCGTACATGATTTTCCAGAGCGTTTTGAAGTTTTCTGCGCCGCCCTTGCCCCACCAGAACCATGCGCCGTCAAATTCGTGGTAAGGACGCCAGAGTACGGTTACGCCCGCCTCCTGAAGTTCGAGGAGCGACTGCGCCGCCTTGTCGATACCCTTAATCATAGCCTCGTACTCGGGAGTGCCCTCAACGAGAGCCTTGTCCCAGTCAATCTCGGTGTTCTGCGACTGTGCCCAGCTGCCGTTGAAGTCAGCGCCGCAGTGCCAGCAGATAGAAACGAGTCCGCCTCTTTCCCACCATTCCTTTGCACGCTTTACGCAGCCCGCAAAGTCGTTGTTCATAAAGTCAAGACCACGGATAGCGGGGTATTCGCCCGATGCGTCGTGGATATAGTCCATTTCGTATTCGGGGCTGCCCATCCATGTTGATTCCTGCTGACCCGAGATTATTCCCTTGCCCTGCATGTCCATTATGTAAGCGTATATTTTCTTTGTCGTTTCGTTTGCGTTGGGGTTGGAAAGCTCCGTGCGCACCTTGTCTACGGCGGGAGCGGGAGTTGTTGCGGCGGTTGTGGTTGTAGTGGTTGTGGTTGTTTCCGCAGTCGTAGTGGTAGCCTCGGTTGTCGTTTCAGCCTCGGTTGTAGTTGTTTCGGCAGTTGTCGTTTCAGCCTCGGTCGTCGTAGCTTCGGCAGTGGTAGTTTCGGCTGTCGTAGTGGTAGTCTCGGTTGTGGCTGTTGTTGTTGTCGTGGTGCTTGTTGTTTCCGCAGGGGAGCCGCTGCACGCTGTCGCAGAAACAATGATTGCTGCTGTCAGCAGCATGGAAATCAGTCTTTTTTTCAT
>JAZNLN010000039.1:0-1767 GCA_045579125.1 Ruminiclostridium sp. | reverse complement strand
TTTACGAACCTCAGCTAAAACACCGTCTCTTGCGCAGGAACGCTTAAAACGCTTTAATGCTGTGTCTAATGATTCGTTCTTTCCAAGACGAATTTCTGCCATCTATATCCCTCCCTTTGTCTTTACCGACACAGGATTATCTACATAATTTCAGTAGCAAACATGTAACAATGTTCAATGATTATTATACTATAACAGGACATTTTTGTCAAGTATTATTTTAAAAATTCTTCTGCATTTATTTCTTCACCGTCCTGCCACAGGCGTTCAAGGTCGTAATACTCTCTTGTTTCCTTGTAAAATACATGGAAAACAACGTCAATATAGTCAAGAGTAATCCAGTTTGCGCTCTGGTAGCCCGAAAGACCCTTTGCTTGCTGACCGTTTTCGCCGAGCTGATATTCAACTTCGTCGGCAAGCGCTTTTACCTGCGTGGTACTGCTGCCCTCTGCGATTACAAAATAATTCGCAAGAATCGAAAGCTTGCCGATTTTGAGTATCTTTATATCGCCTGCTTTTTTTGAATCAAGTGCCTTTATACCTATTTTGAGAATTTCAAGATCTGTCATATTATTTCCTTTCTGTCTTTGGGTATAATCAGGAATTATCCGATTTTACGGAAAAATCCATATAGTAGTTGTATGCCTCAATCGTGGAAACGGGAATTTTACCGCCCTTGGATATGGTGTTGGGTATCGACCATTCAAGTACCCTGAACATTGCGTTATCAAGATTTTTCAGCGTGTATTCACGGTACATCTCAACGTCCTTGAAATCACGCTCCGCCGATACAAGGTCCCCAAGGTACACGATTTTTTCAAGCTTCGACATTTTAGGTCTGCCGACGGTATGAAAGCGTATAGCGTTCAGAATATCCGTATCGGTTATCCCCAGCACATTTGCGGCGTAATATGCGCTCGCTATACCGTGCCAGGTTTTTTTTGAATAATGCTCCGCAGGGTCAATATAAAATCCGCTCGCAAGCATTTCCTTTTCCATTGTTTCGTAATCAATTTCCTTGCGTATATCGTGCAGTATTCCCGCAGTGTACGCCTTATCCTCATCGAAACCGTGAATTTTCGCAAGCTTTACGCACATCTCGGCAACATTGCAGCAATGAACATAACGCTTTTTAGACATCATCGGCTTAATAATATCTTTGTATTTCAGCAGCTCATTATTCATCTGTAAAGCCCCTTTTCCTCAATGTACGCACGAACGCTTTCGGGAATATCCGGGCATTCCGCTCCGCTTTGCAGTTTTTCACGCACCTCTGTTGAAGATATATCACACACAGGAAGATTAAGCACCTTTACCCTGCCTATTTCTCTTGCATATTCAAGCATTTCAACATACTCTCCGTCGTGGCGTGCAGCCGCTACTACCTTGCATTCCTTGAGTATGGATTCGTAACGGTACCACTTCTCGAACGAAAACAGCATGTCAGCTCCGATTATCATGTAGAACTGCGTGTCGGAGGGATATATATCCTTTAACGCACGAAGTGTAAGAATAGAGTAATTCTTGCCGCCGAGGCGGTTTTCTATGTCGCTGATTTCAATTTTTTTATTGCCCTCAAATGCAAGACGGCACATTTCGAAACGGTCCTCAAACGATACCGCAGACTGCTCCTTATGCGGCGAAACAGCCGTCGGAACTATAAGCAGCTTTTTCAGCGACAGGCTGCCGCACACCTGCTCCGCAAGACGTATATGACCGTTATGCACGGGATTGAATGCTCCGCCGAATATTCCGATATTAGTCATC
>JAZNLN010000038.1:0-4093 GCA_045579125.1 Ruminiclostridium sp. | reverse complement strand
AATGCTCACTCCGCACCACCCCTTTTGTTTTCCTTTAAGCAGATGATATGCGGAGCAGTTGTGCTGCCCACACCCCGCCCAAACACAGCACCGCCACGAGCGAAGCGAGGGCGACGAACGGAGTGAGGAGCGGGTAAAATGGCGGCGAAGGCGGCATTTTACGGCGGTGCGGGATGTTCGCACTTGTCTGTATAAGAAAACCCACGTTGCAATTCCCGCACAGAAAGTCTTTGGAAGGGGGGTACGGGGGATAACCTTTCTTCAGAAAGGTGTCCCCCCAAAGGGCGCAAAGGCTATAAATTAAACTCTGCACCATACTCACGGAGCCAATACTCCGTCTGGAGCAGGTATGCCAGCATCTGCGGAGCGGTCATCAGCTGACCGTACCAGTTTGCGCCGAAATTGCTGCCTCTGTTTTCGATAAGCGCCATGATTTTCTCTCTGTCGAAGATGTCAAAAATGCGGGCGGAGCTGTCTGCCGCCACGTTGGTAAGCATTTCCGTTACAATCCGCAGATACTCGGGATTGTGGGTTTTCGGGTAGGGCGACTTTTTGCGCCACACCACGTCCTTTGGCAGGTACCGCTCCGCCGCAAGCCGCACGATACCCTTTTCTCTGCCGCCGTAATCCTTGATGTCGGCGGGGATGTTGTAGGCGTACTGAGCCAGGCGGTAGTCGCAGAACGGCACACGCACCTCAAGCCCCGACGCCATCGAACAACGGTCCTTGCGGTCAAGCAAAGTCTGCATAAACCAATGGAAATTGAGCATGAACATCTCCCGTGTGCGGCGGTCACGGGGCGTATCGCTGTCAAGGTATTCCGTTTTCTCCACAGTACTGCGGCAAGCGGCGGAAACATATTCCGCCGGGTCAATCTTCTCCGCTATATCAGACCGCAGCAGGGAATACCGCTCGTTCGTCGCCCTCGACCACGGAAAGCCCTCCGAGAAAAGCACGCTGTCGTCACGGTACCACGGATACCCGCCGAAAAGCTCGTCGGCGCACTCCCCGCTGACTGCGACGGTAAAATTCTTCCGTACCTCCTTGCAGAACAGGTAAAGCGAGCTGTCAACGTCCGCCATTCCGGGCAGGTCACGGGCAAGCGTCGAATTGAAAAGCGCCTCGGCAAGCTGCGGGCTGTCAAGCTCGACGTTCGTGTGCAGGGATTTTATATGCTCGCTCATTTTTACTATCCACGGTGCGTCCTCGTCGGGCTGAAAGCGTGAAGCGACAAAGTTCTTCCGATTGTCCTTGTAGTCAACCGAGTACGTCGAAAGGGTCATGCCCTTTTTCCTGTACTCCTCCGCCGCTATTGCGCTGATAAGGCTCGAATCCAGCCCGCCCGAAAGAAATGTGCAGAGCGGAACGTCGCTCACGAGCTGTCTTTTTACGCTGTCCTCAAGCAGCTGCATGACATGCTCCGCCGTTTCCTCGGGGGTTTCCGTGTGGGGCTCGGCGTGCAGCCGCCAATACACGTTCTTTCTGAAATACCCCTTTCCGAACTCGGCGCATTCTGCGGGGAGAAGCTCCCCGACGTCCCTGAAAACGCCCATGCCGCCCTTTCTTGCGGGACCCAGCAGTACTACCGAGGAAACGCCCTCAAGCTCAACGACCCTTTTTACCATCGGATTCGCAAGCAGGGTCTTTATCTCCGAGCCGAAAACTATGCCGCCGTTGTATCTGCTGAAAAAAAGCGGCTTAACGCCGATTCTGTCCCTCGCAAGAAACAGCGTCTGCTTTTTCTCCCGCCAGACGCCGAACGCAAATATCCCGTTGAATCGGTCAAGACATTTCTCCCCCCACTCTATGTACGCCGAGAGGACGACCTCGGTGTCGGAGTGTCCTGCGAAGGAATGACCGAGCCTTTCTAATTCCAACTGTATAATTCTCGTGTTATATAACTCTCCGTTATACACTATGGTATATGTTTCTCCGTGCATTTTCTTCGTCATAGGCTGTCTGCCGTTTTCGATGTCCACGACCGCAAGACGTCGGTGCGCAAGAGCGCAGTGCGTGTCGGCGTAAACGCCCTCGCTGTCGGGCCCCCTCGGAGCAAGCGTGCCGCACATCGCCCGCATTACCCCCTCCTCGTCGTTCATATTTCTTCCGAAATCAACCCAACCTGCAATTCCGCACATAGCATTTCTCCTTTTCGTTTTTTCTTATTATATTCTGCATATGAACAGAATGATAATATACTTATAGTATAATCTGCGTAAATATATACGAAATGTTCGGATTGACATTGCTTTTTTTCAGTGATATAATAATATATGAACGAATTATGAAGAAATATGCCGAAAGGAGAGTCTATGGATTTTTCTGTAACTGCGTTTTCTGTTCTGACAATGCTGATATATGCGGTGCCCGGGTTTATTTTCATAAAATCGGGGAAAATGAAAGCCGACGTTATCCCGAGCTTTGCGATACTGCTGATGTATGTGTGCCAGCCGTGCCAGACCATTTACACCTTTACAAGCGTGGATTACTCCTTTGAGCTTTTCATAAACATTCTCCTTTTCATGGGAATTACAATGGCAGTAATGACGGTCCTGCTCGCTCTTTATTTCGTTGTTTTCCTCAAAAAAGCGCACGAGGACGTAAAGTACAGAATAGCCAACGTCGGCGCCGTGTTCGGGAACTGCTCGTTTATGGGTGTGCCGCTGGTTGCGGCAGTACTGCCCGAGTATCCCGAGGCAAAGATATATGCGTCGGTTTTTGCGGTAGGAATGAACTTAATCGGCTGGACGTTGGCGTCGGCGATTATCTCCCGCAACACAAAATACATAAGCGTTAAGAAAATGATACTCAACCCCTCGACAATCGGTCTTGCGATAGCTCTGCCGATGTTCCTGATGAACCTTAAATTCCCGGGGTCGTTCGGAGATATGGTCGTGCTGCTCGGAAAAATGACGACGCCGCTGTGCATGATTATTATGGGAATGCGGCTCGCAACCGTAAAGGCAAAGGAGTTTTTCTGCGAGAAAATCCAGTATTTCACTATCTTTATGAAACAGATTGTAATGCCGCTGGTAATGCTTGCGGTTATACAGTTCCTGCCCATTGACGAGGGAATGAAGAAAACGCTTTACATTTTAAGCGCAACGCCTGTTGCGAGCGTGGTGCTGACTTATGCGGAGCTGCTCGGAAGAGGACAGAAAACGGCGGCGAAAATGCTGCTTATGGGAACGGCGTTAAGCGTTATAACTATCCCGATTATGACAATGTTTTATATATAATGGTATATAAAGTATGGTGAACGGTGTATTTAATGCCGAAAGGCGTTGAATAAATATTTTTTTCAGGAGAAAGAAAAATGAATGATTTGACCCAATTTCTTTCCCTTTTATTGGGAAGAAACTACGAAATTATGCGTATCGTTGGACAGTTATCAACTGTAATCGGAGTAATAGGGCTGTTATGGAGCCTGCTCTGCTGCTTTTTCGGCTGGAAGCTGTTTAAGTTCTGCCTCGGCGTACAGGGCTTTGTTATCGGCTTATTAGTCGGCGCATTTGCCGCTTCGCTAATGGGTATAAGAGAAACAGGCGGCGTGATAGCCGTTGCCGTTATATGCGCAATAATAATAAGCGCTCTGTCGGTCGCACTCTACAAGCTCGGCGTTTTCCTTTTCTGCCTCGGCACGGGAACAATTCTTATGATGATGATGCTTGCAGGAAACGGACAGTCGACAAGCACGGCTCTTCCCGTCGGCGTAGGCTTTGGCTTTGTTGTCGGAATTATTGCGATATTCCTCACAAAGCACGTTGTAATCTGCTACACAGGTATTTTCTACGGTTACAGCGCAGTCAGCAGCATAAACATGGACGACGAAATAAAGATTTTTGTTACAATTCTCGTAATAGCGGCGGGTATCACCGTTCAGTATCTTCTCGAATACTTCGGCAAGAAAAAGGCTGTTCCCGCTAACGGTCAGGCGGCAATCCCCGCTGACGGACAAGCGGCAGTACCCCCGCCCGCAAACGCCGTAAAATACCAGGCGCCGCCCGCAAATGCTGTTCCTTACCAGACAGCTCCCGCACCCAAAAAGGCGTCCTACCAGAGTGCACCCGTTCAGAAAACGAGTCCCGCACCG
>JAZNLN010000037.1:0-4564 GCA_045579125.1 Ruminiclostridium sp. | reverse complement strand
ATACGCCGTGTCAACGCCCTTTTTCTTCAGAGCCTCAAACACGTTTTCGGTGAAATGCAGACCCGCAGTGGGCGCCGCAGCAGAGCCGAGGTCCTTGCAGTATATGGTGTTGTACCTGTCCTTGTTGTTCAGCTTTTCTGTAATATAAGGCGGGAGCGGCATCTGACCTATCCTGTCAAGTATGTCAAAGAACACGCCGTCGTACATAAATTTCACAAGCCTGTTTCCGCCGTTCACGGTTTCAAGTATCTCTGCGGAAAGCTCGTCGGAAAAATCAACGACCGTACCCGGTTTAAGCCTGCGGCCGGGGCGCACCAGAGTTTCCCATACCGACTGCTCTTTCTGTTCAAGGAGCAAAAACTCAACGTCTACGCCCGTATCTCTCTTTTTTCCGAAAATCCGTGCAGGAAATACCTTGGAATTGTTCAGCACCAGCAAATCACCCTCACGGAGATAATCGCATAGATTATAAAAGCGGTCGTGACGTATTTCTCCCGTCTCCCTGTCAACGTTCATAAGACGTGAGCTGTCACGGGGCTCAAGCGGCGTCTGCGCTATAAGCTCGGGGGGGAGGTCGTAGTAAAAATCAGATTTAAGCATTTTATTCCTCGCTGTGTCGTATACATGATTATAACGATTATGAAAATAATCAGTTAAGTTCAAACTTTATATCAAATTATTATAACATATATATAAAAAAAATGCAAATAGAAAATTACCATTGACAAAGCGCCTTTTTTGTGCTAATATAGCATTACGGATAGAGGTGCGGCCGAGAAGAGTATTTCAGGCGTCAATGCGTCGGTGCATTGCTTGAAAAAAAGGCGGAGCCGCCGAAGAGTATACAGACCGAAATGTATATATCTGGTCTTGCGTGAAATACACGCATGATTGTCACCTTTGTGGTTTTACAAGTGTGGAGTGCTATCGACATATACTGTCATAACTTTGTACTGTAAAACCGACGTGGATTATCCGTCGGTTTTTTATTATATTTCAGAAAAGGAAGGTAAAGACAATGAAAAATTATAAGGTAGGTATCATCGGCGCAACAGGTATGGTAGGCCAGCGCTTTGCTGTTCTCCTTGAAAATCATCCCTGGTTCAAGGTAACAACTCTTGCAGCTTCGCCCCGCTCGGCAGGAAAGACATATAAAGAGGCCGTAGGCGAAAGATGGCTCATCGAAAAGCCCATGCCCAAGGAAATGGAAAACATCGTTATTTACGACGCAACGGCAGACATCGAAAAAATCACGGCAGAGGTTGACTTCGTATTCTGTGCGGTTGATATGAAGAAGGACGAAATCAAGGCTCTCGAAGAAGCTTACGCAAAGCATGAATGCCCCGTAATGTCCAACAACTCCGCTCACAGATTTACGGACGACGTGCCCATGATTATCCCCGAAATCAACGACGACCATATGGCTATCGTTGAAGCGCAGAAAAAGCGCCTCGGCACAAAGAAGGGCTTTATCTCTGTTAAGTCCAACTGCTCTATCCAGAGCTATGTTCCCGCTCTTCATCCTTTAAGAAAGTTCGGCATCAAGAATGTTCTCGCATGCACGTACCAGGCTATTTCCGGCGCAGGCAAAACGTTCGAAACATGGCCCGAAATGGTAGATAACCTCATCCCCTACATCGGCGGCGAGGAAGAAAAGTCCGAGCAGGAGCCTCTCAAGGTATGGGGCGAAATCAAGGACGGCAAAATCGTTAAGGCAGCCGCTCCCTCGATTACAACGCAGTGCCTCCGTGTTCCCGTAACAAACGGTCACTTTGCGGCTGTATTCGTAAGCTTTGAAACAAAGCCCACAAAGGAACAGATACTCGAAGCATGGAAGGCATACAGCGGCGTTCCCCAGGAGCTTCAGCTCCCCTCCGCTCCCAAGCAGTTCCTCAACTACTTCGAAGAGGACAATATGCCCCAGACAAAGCTCCACAGAAACCTCGAAAACGGTATGGCAATTTCTATCGGCCGTTTAAGAGAAGACACACAGTACGACTACAAGTTCGTATGCCTCTCTCACAACACATTAAGAGGCGCAGCGGGCGGTGCTGTTGAAATGGCAGAACTTTACGCTGCAAAGGGTTATTTTGACTGATAACCCGACAGAAAGGATTTATCTATGAATAACACTATTTTTACAGGTGCAGGCGTAGCTATCGTTACCCCCATGAACGCCGACGGCTCAATCAACTTTGACGAGTTCGGCCGCCAGATAGATTTTCAGATAGAAAACGGCACCGATGCTATTATCGTCTGCGGCACAACCGGCGAAGCATCCACAATGACCGACGACGAGCACAGAGAAACAATCCGCTATGCAGTTGAACGCACAGCAAAGCGTATCCCCGTAATCGCAGGCACAGGCAGCAACGACACGGCATACGCAATAGAGCTTTCGAAGGCAGCCGAGGAGCTTGGTGCAGACGCTGTTCTCGTTGTAACCCCCTACTACAACAAGACCTCGCAGCAGGGACTTATTGCTCATTTCACAGCTATTGCCGACAGCATAAATATCCCTGTAATTCTCTACAACATACCCGGCAGAACAAACATCAACATATCCATCGACACATTCAAGACCCTTTCACAGCACAAAAACATTGTTGCCGTAAAGGAAGCAGGCGGAAATATCAACTATTTCGCAAAGATAATCGAAGCGTGCGGCGACGACCTTGACGTATACAGCGGCGACGACGGAATGATTGTCCCCGTTATGTCAATCGGCGGAAAGGGCGTAATCTCCGTTCTCTCCAACATCATGCCCCGTGAAACGCACGACCTCTGCCAGCTCTGTCTCGACAACAATTTCGCAGAAGCAGGCAAGCGTCAGATTGAATACCTCGACCTTATCAACAACCTCTTCATCGACGTAAACCCCATTCCCGTAAAGGAAGCAATGAACATTATGGGAATGAATGCGGGCGTATGCCGCCTGCCGCTCGTGAGAATGACCGAAAAGAATATCGAAACTCTCCGTGCGTCAATGGTAAAAATGGGACTGGTTAAGTAAAACATTTCGGAAGGGCTTATGAACAATAAGCCCTTCTTGCAAAAGAAGGATTTTAAAATGACAAAAATTACAATTACAGGCGCATGCGGATATATGGGCAGAGTTATAAACTCGCTCATCAAGGAGCGCAGCGACTGCGAGGTGCTTTCGGGAATTGACATTCTCGGCGAAAAGTACGACAGCTTTGAGATTTACAAAAGCCCGTTCGACATGCCCGAAAAGCCCGACGTAATCATCGACTTTTCGCATCCCTCCGCACTTGCCGACCTGCTCTCCTACTGCAAGATGAACAACGTTCCTCTGGTCGTAGCGACAACAGGATACACCGACGAGCAGATTGCGGACATAAAAAGCTCTGCGTCGCAGATTCCGATTTTCTTCACTTTCAATATGTCGCTGGGCATAAACCTGCTTGTTGACCTCGCACGCAAGGCGGCAAAGGTCCTCGGCGGACAGTTCGACATCGAAATCGTGGAAAAGCATCACAACCGCAAAAAAGACGCACCCTCGGGCACCGCTCTCATGATTGCGGAGGCTCTTAACGAGGAGCTCGACGGCAAGATGCAGTATGTATACGACAGACACAGCGTGAGAAAGCCCCGTGAAAAAGACGAAATCGGTCTGCACGCCGTGAGAGGCGGCACGATTGTCGGTGAACACGATATAATCTTCGCAGGCCACGACGAAGTAATCACTCTCTCGCACAGCGCAGGCTCAAGAGAAGTATTTGCGGCAGGCTCAATCAACGCCGCCGTGTTCCTTGCAGGAAAAAGCAAAGGTCTTTACGCAATGTCTGACATGCTTTCGGAAATAAAGTAATTACAGAAAGGAAAACGCCATGACTGCTATAACAGTAACAGAAAATGTTTCGGTTGTAAACATCAGCTCCATCCCCGCAGAAAAAGCAAACTCATTCCTTTTCAATGTATTTGAAAAGGCGGCAGAATCGGGAATAAACCTTGACATCATATCAAAGGTGCCCTCGACAAACGGTATTGAAACAATTTGCTTTACATTCTCCGACGAGGTTATGCCCAAGGCGCTCGCAATTTTCAACAATATGAAAACCGATGAAATACCCGCTCCTATGGTAAACTGCGGAAACGTAAAGTACACGGTCAGCTCAAAGGAAATGATTGACAACACGGGCTTTGCGGCGAACGTCTACAAGGCTATATCCGAAGCGGGCGCAACCCCGCTCGTAATCTCGACAGGGCTTGACGAAATAAGCGTTATAGTCGGTGCAAACGAAGGCGCAGGCCTCGGCATGGCTCTGACAAAAATTTTCCTTGTATAAAAACCGGCTCCGATATTCTGCTTTGCTGAATATCGGAGCTTTGTTTTATGAAACATAACTAAATTTCCCGTCGCAGCAAAAAAATAATAATCTGTTTTTTATATTGCAAACGCCCGCAGAATGTGATATACTGTAATAAAGATACGGTACGAAAGGCCATGCGCCGAGTAATTTAAAAGGGAATCCGGTCAGAATCCGGAACAACCGCCATTACTGTAATTGACAAGAGAGCCGTGACACGCCATTGAAGCTCA
>JAZNLN010000036.1:0-4164 GCA_045579125.1 Ruminiclostridium sp. | reverse complement strand
ACAGAGGCAATCGGCAGCCGTACAAAGTGCAAGGTTGTAAAGAACAAGGTTGCTCCGCCGTTCAAGAGCTGCGAATTTGATATGATTTTCGGACAGGGCGTGTCGAAGGTCGGCGAAATAGTTGACCTCGGCGTTGAGCTCGGATTTATAAAGAAGTCGGGCGCATGGTTCAGCTACGAGGATATGAGAATAGGACAGGGCAGGGAGAACACCAAGAAATATCTCCTTGACAATCCCGACGTTTCCGACGAAATCGAAGAAAAAATCCGCACAAAGCTTGCGGAGGAAAATATCGCTCTTGCGGCGTCCGAGGAGGCAGACGAGGCTCCGACGGGAAATGCTCCCGCAGCGGAAAAGCCTGCGTCAAAGCCCAAGGCTAAAAACAAGGTCGTAATCGAGGGCGATGACGAGTTCGAGGAATTTTCTCTTGACGAGATTGACGAATAATAATGGATAACGAGGAATATACACGGGCAAGCAAGCGTGCGCTTTATCTCCTCGGCGGCAAGGATTACTGCGAAAAGGAGCTGTATGACAAGCTGCTGAACAACTACGCACCCGAAACCTGCGAAAGGGTTATCGAGCGCATGAAGGAGTACGGCTACCTTGATGACGAGCGGTATGCGAAAAAGCTTGCACGCTCGCAGATAACCGTAAAAAAGCACGGCCGTCAGAGGGCGCTTTTCGAAATGATGAGAAAGGGTCTGCCGAGGGAGCTGTGCGAGGAGGCGCTTGCCGAGTACGGCGGCGATGTTATCCGTGAGGAAATAGCAGAGCTTGTGCGGAAAAAGTACGCCGACAGGCTTGACTGCGGCGGAGATGAATTTTACCGTGAACAGCAGAAGGTAATCGCCGCACTTGCACGGCGTGGCTACGGCTACGCAGATATAAAAGCGGCGCTTGAACAAGTGCTGAACGAAGAAGAATACGAGGATTAGTTTTAATGGGAACAGTTAAGGTTGGATTTGTGTCGCTCGGATGTCCGAAAAATCAGTGCGACGCAGAGCTTATGATGTCAAAGGTTGCGAGAGCGGGCTTCAAGCTCGTTGAGGAGCCGGGGCTTGCCGACGTTGTTGTTATCAACACCTGCGGTTTTATTCAGAGCGCAAAGGAAGAGGCTATCGAAGAAATAATGGAGGCAATCAACCGCAAGGCGGACGGTATCAACAAGAAGATTATCGTCACGGGCTGCCTCGCACAGCGTTATCAGGAGCAGATGGACGTTGAATTCCCCGAAATAGACGCAGTGCTGGGTCTCGGCAAGAATGACGACATTGTTGAGGCGATAAACAGCGTGCTCCTTGACAAGCGCATAATCAACTACGGCTCGGTTGAAAATCACAACATGGAGGGCGAGCGGCTTCAGACGACAATGCCGCACTATGCATATCTCCGTATTGCGGACGGCTGCGACAACTGCTGCACATACTGCGCTATACCGCAGATAAGAGGAAAATTCCGCAGCAGACCGCAGGAAAATATAGTAGCCGAGGCGAAAAAGCTTGCGGCAAAGGGCGTAAAGGAGCTTATAATCGTAGCACAGGACACAACCCGCTACGGTCTGGATTTATACGGACATCTCGCTCTGCCCGAGCTGCTCAGAAGGCTTTGCTCGATTGAGAAGATAAAGTGGATACGTCTGCTTTACTGCTACCCCGACAAGATAACCGACGAGCTTATCGAGGTTATGAAAACGGAGGAAAAGGTGCTGAATTACATCGACCTGCCCATTCAGCACTGCAACGGCGAAATTCTCCGCAGCATGAACAGGAGCGGCGACCGCAGGGAGCTGTGGGAGCTTATCGCAAAGCTGCGTGAAAATATCCCCGGAATAGTAATCCGCACCACGTTCATCACAGGCTTCCCCGGCGAAACGGAGGAGCAGTTCGTGGAGCTTGCGGAGTTTGCAAACGAGGTTAAATTCGAACGCCTCGGCTGTTTCGCATACAGCGCAGAGGACGGCACGCCCGCCGCAGATTTCGACAACCAGGTCGACGAGCGTGAGCGTGAGCACCGTGCGGAGATAATCATGGAGCAGCAGGAGGTCCGTGCGGAGGAATACTGCAACGACAAAATCGGCACAGAGTGCGAGGCGGTCGTTGAGGGCTATGACAGATATTTTGAAATGTTCTTCGGACGTTCGTGGGAATATGCTCCCGAGATTGACGGAATGATGTATTTCAGCAGCAAGAAAAAGCACGCAATAGGCGAGTTCGTAAAAGTCAGAATAACTGAAAACGTGAACAACAACCTTATCGGCGAAGTGATATAACGGAGGGAAAAATGAATTTAGCGAATAAATTGACTCTGCTCCGTGTGGTTCTGGTGCCGTTTTTCGTTGTGTTTATGCTTGTTGGCGCAATTCCGATGAACTATGTGTGGGCGATGGCGGTTTTTGCGGCGGCAAGTCTTACGGATATGCTTGTCGGAAAAATTGCCCGCAAGTACAATATGATAACAAATTTCGGCAAATTCCTCGACCCGCTTGCGGATAAGGTGCTCGTAATTTCGGCGCTTATCTGCATGGTTGAGCTCGGCTGGACGACCTCGTGGCTGGTGGCGATAATCGTTGCCCGTGAGTTCATGGTATCGGGCGTGCGGCTGCTCGTGGCGGCGGGCGAGAGCAAAACCGTGGTAGCGGCGAGCATATGGGGTAAGCTGAAAACTGCGGCGACGATGGCGGCAATCGTGGTTATACTGCTTATGCATATTGTGTACTCGTTCGATACGGGAGTGCTTTCTGCGGACGTAATACAGCTTATAAGCGATATTCTGATGTATATTTCGACGGCGCTGACGGTTATTTCGGGCGTTCAGTATCTCTGGGCGTACCGTGGCGAAATCAGCTCGGACAAGTGAAAGGGTAATTATGCAGGACGAAATTTTTGACGAAGAATACGAAAACGGCGGATTTCTTACGCCCGACTGCGAGGACTATGAACAGCTGTCCGACGACGAGCTGTTTTTTGACAACGAGCTGAAAAGCACTCGGCTTTCGGTGCGCATAAGCTCGCCGCAGGCTTTCAGCACGGACGATTTCCTGGCGCAGATAGTTGAATTTCCGTACGAGTTCCGCCACTATCTCGACACACGCAGAGCCTTTTCCAAGGCGCTGAAATACTGTTCGGAGGAGATAGACGGCTTTGACAGCTATGAGGGCGGCAGGTCTGCCAAATGGGAAACGAGCTTTGACTACGAGGATTACGAAGTCACGGCAACATTTGAACTTGCAAAGCCGTCCGACGACGAGGCGTATGTTTTTACGGTGCAGATTGAAGTAGAATAATGAAAAAGGGGGGATTTCCTCCTTTTTTTATTGTGCTTTATGTCAGTGCTTCGGGGGCTGCACGCCCGCAAACCTATATTAAGTCCATTCCCTTAAAGCATTCTCTTATATATTATAATAGTATATCCCGCAAAAAAGCCCCGAAAAAATAAAATAAAAAATTTCAGAATTTTTTTGAAAAAAGTGAAACTTTTTCGGAGAAACCTATGACTATATAAATGTAAGCGACATTCAAGTTTGCAATGAACGGCAAACGGCTCCGAAAAAAATTAAAAATTTTTTGAAACTTTTGAAACTTTTTTCGAAAACCGAATGACTACCCATTGTAAACAGTCATTCCCGACTCTGCGTTGGCGGTATGACCGAGGGCTTGAAAGTAAATATGTTGTATATCTTGACAGATTGATGTTTAAATCAATTTAAAATATGTGCACATTGCTACTTGAAATCTCTTGGAAAATATTGTATAATGCAAAGAGGAAATGGCGAATGCTATTTACCAATATTTTAATTTTTATGGAGGACAAACATCATGAAGATGAAAAAGCTTCTCGCAAGCGCAGCTGCTGCTTCTCTCGCAGTAACTTCTCTTGCAACAGTAGCTGCTGCTAAGGATCCTGTTGAATTCAATATGGGTTCTAATTTCGCTAAGCTCAGCGATGCAAAGGCTACAATCGAATACTTAGTAGACAACTCTGACGGCGTATTTACAGTTGGTCAGACAGACAGATCTGTTGTAACAATTGACCTTAACAGTGTTGAAGATCTTAGCGCTGAAAACAACACACTTAGCAAGGCTGAAGTTAAGGGCGTTACACTCAAGGTTGAGGGTACACAGGCTACAAAGATCCAGGAAGGCGTAGTTCAGCAGACAAAGA